>DATFVJ010000105.1:0-12085 GCA_035260365.1 Streptosporangiaceae bacterium | reverse complement strand
TCCACGGCGAGCGGCGGCCCGTCGCGTTCTTCGAGCAGATCCGTGACCCGGGCGGTGGCCGGCGCACCGCTGGCTGGCCCGCGCGGCGGGCGCAGCCGTACCCGCGCCGGCCGGCCCGCGGGCTCGCGCAGCCTGACCGTGAGCGCCCCGGGCCGGTCGGGCCGCTCCCCGCCCGACGCGGCTGGGTTGCCGCGCGGCTTCAGCGCGGTGAGCACCACGCCGCCGCCTGCGCTGGCGGGGCCGGCCTCGTCCCGGCCGGCGACCTCGATGGGCAGCAGGCTGGCGGTGGCGGGCAGCGGGCCGGACCGGACGGCGGTCTCGCAGCCGAGCAGCCGGTGGTTGTAGGCCTGGCCGGCCGCCACGAAACCAGCGTCACGCCAGTCCTTTTCACCGGGACCGCTGCTCATCAGGGCGTACTCGAACGTGTGGCTCCAGTGCTGCCAGCTGAAGCTCGAGCCGTCCGGCGCGGTCCGTTTGGGCTCGTCGATCCATACCCCGGACGGCCATCCGCTGCACGAGCGCATCAGGGAGATGTTGAGCGAGCCGTCCGTGGTGACGACGCAGCCCGGCGTGCCGCGGTTGAGCAGCGCGGCCGACCAGCCCGCGAGTGGCGCTGCCGTGGCGGCGGACCACAGCCCGTCCGGCCCACCAGCAGGCGTCACGGCCTCGATCCCGGCGGACGCCAGGCTCGCCGTGACCGCGCCGACCGCCTCCGCGAGATCGAGGCCAGCCGCGGCAGCGCCGGCAATGATCAGCACCGGCAGGTCGAGGACACCCCTGACGTCGGCGCCGGGCACGAACGCGGCGGCGCGTGTCCTGGTGGCCGGCACCCAGAGGGTCGCCGCGCCGCCCGCGTCCCGCAGCCGCGCGAGTTCCTTGGCGTAGGCGGGGTCGGCCGAGGCCAGCACCTCGGCGGTGAACGCGTTCACCTCGGGGCCGCCAAGGGCGATCCGGACGTCGGGCAGGTTGGAGTCGAGATCGACGGCGCCGTAACGTGGCCCGCCCGCCACCGAGCAGGTCGCGGTGACACCCTGCTGCGCGAGCGCCGCGATCAGGCCCCGGGTCGTCTCCCGGCAGCCGTTCGGACTCTGCCCGCCCGGGGGGCCATCGTGCTCACCCGGGGACGCCCCGGACCCCACGGCCCGGAACCCCCCGCTGTGCTCCGCACTCCCCGGCTGGCGCGCCACGCGGCCGCCGTGATGGATCGTGGGTGGGCCCGGCGTGGCTGGTGTGATCACCTCGGCCACGCCGATCGCCTCGGCGCGCGTGCCGCCGCGGCCGTCGCGCACGGTCACCCGGGCGGTGGAGCCGAGCCCGAACCACGTATAGGCGGGGTTGTCGAGCGTGAACCAGTCCTGGCCGACGTCGGTGTCGACCGGCCCGAACGGCCTGCCGATGACCGCCGCCGCCGTCTCGTACACGGGCAGGCCGCCGGGCACGTTGAGCGGGAACCGGACCCGCAGCAGCCGGTCATGGCCGATGGAGCCGTGCACGTGGGTGCGGAACTCCACCTGCTCCGCGCCGTCCCACAGCAGCGTCTCCTGGGTGACGCGCAGGCCGGCCAGGGCCCAGCTGGCGACGAGGCGCATGCCGATCGGGCAGCGCTGCGCGCGCAGGCCGGCCGGGACCGCCGCCGAGCCGGTGCCTGGCCCCTTGGGCATGAGCAGCCACGGGCCCTCGTTCCAGCGCGGGTGGTAGTCGTATTCGTCCTGGATCACCAGTTCGTTGGCCAGGGAACCGCGGGTGACCTGGTCGGTGCCGGTGCGCTTGTCGAGCACGCGGGCGAGCGCGCCGCCGCGCCGCGGGTCGGCCTCGATCCGGTACACCGCGTTCTCGATCACCTCGCCGTCGACGGTGGACCACGTGTCCGCCGCGGACTCCGGCCGGCCGGCCGGGCGCGCCCAGTAGGTGCGGTAGCCGAGGCCGGGCACGCCGGTCGCGCGGAATGTCAGGGTGACCTCGGCGAGTGTGCCGTCCGGGTGGCGGCGCACACCGTCGGCGAGCGCGGGGACCACCGCGGCGCCGCCGTCGCGCAGCTCGAGCCACCAGGTGCCGGGCTGCGGGCAGCTCAGGCTGATCGTGACGAGGCCGTCCCTGGCGGCGGCCAGCGTGTTGAACACGACGACGGCCCGGCCGCCCGACTCGGCGGGGGAGCCAGGAGGCGGCGCCGTGTCCGCAGTGTCCACCAGGCCGGCCAGGTGGCGGGCGGCGGCGCGGCGCGCGGCGTCGCCGCGCTCGTACGCCTCGCGCCAGCCGCCGAGCAGGTCGAGGTAGACCTGGTCGGATTCGGTGCCGGTGATGGCGTCGTGGTGCGCGCCGTAGACCAGCTGCCGCCACGCCTTGTCGAGCGCGGCGTCCGGGTAGGCCGCTCCGTGCAGCCACGCCAGGGTGGCGAGCCGCTCACCGTCCATGACGGCGGTCTCCGCCTCGCGCTGCCCCTGCTTGGTATCGATGTAGGACACGTCTTTGCCCGGGTAGACGGGGTTCATGTCCCTGGTCTGCGTGGTGAAGACGATGTCCGTGGCGGCGGCGTCGGCCCGCACGGCCGCGAAGAACTCGCGGGGGACCGCGGTGACGAACCTCGGCCACACGTAGCGGGCGTTCCAGTCCCGGTGCACGGGCGCGGCCCACCGGCAGGGCACGACGTGGTCCGCGCCCACGGGCAGCAGCACGTTGCGGGTCGCGGCGACCGGCTTGAGCAGCTGGAACTGCTCGAACGCGGCCCGCTCCGCCTCCTCGAGGCGGCCGCGGGACTGCATCACCCAGCCGGCGCCGTAGTGGTTGGGCATGTAGGCGGTGAGCAGGCCGGTGCCGTCCGGCGACATCCATTCGAACTCGCTCGGGAACTGCATGCGGGTGTTGTCACCGACGGTTCCCCTCGGCCCCCACTGGTGGAAGGGACCGCGGGCCCACGCGCTCGAGGTGAGCCCCGCCGCGGCCATGAGCGACGGGTAGGACGGGTCGTGGCCGAACACGTCGAGCATCCAGGCCGACGCCGGGTCGCCGCCGAGGACGTCACGCTGGTAGCCGATGCCGTAGACCGCGTTGCGGATCGTCGACTCGGCGCAGGTCAGGTTGGTGTTCGGCTCGTTGTAGTTGCCGCCGACGATCTCGACGCGCCCCTCGCCGATCAGCCGCTTGAGTTCGGGCCGGCGCTCCGGGTGGGTGTCGAAGTACGGCTTGAGGTAGTCGATCTCGGCGAGCACGAACTTGTAGTCCGGGTCCTGCCGCGCCATGTCCAGATGCAGGCCGACGAGCTCGAAGGCGGTGCGGAACTCGGGCATCTTGCCGTTCTCGTCCGGCAGCAGCAGCCGGCTCTCGGTGAACTGGGCCTGCGTGTTCCACCACACGGGGTCGTAGTGGAAATGGCTGACCATCCACATGGTCCAGCCCGGCACGGCGGCCACGATCTCGGCCGCTGCCTCGGCGCGGCTTCCGCTGCCGGTGCCGGTGGTGCCGGCTGGCCGGGTGGCCGGCGGTGCCGCCGGCTCCGCGATGACGGTCACCCGGCGGCTGGCGCCCTCCGTGACGGGCGCCGCGAGTTCGACGCCCACCTCGGCGGTCTGCTCCTGGCCGGGTTCCGGGCTGGCGGTCATCGCCGGCCGCGGCGTCCGCACCGCGGGGCCCTCGATGCGGACGGCGGCGGGTGTGCCCGCGCCAGCGGCCGCCGCCCCGCCCGCCCCGTCTGCCGCGCCGTCGCCCGTGAGCGTGACCCGCACGATCTGCAAGGGGCGGCCGGTGGTGCCGGTGAACAGCTCGGTCGCCTCGACCCTGGTGATCCGCATCGCCGCGTGTTCCTCCGCCCGCTCGCCTGAATCCCTGGATATACCCTGCCGCCCCGCACATCCAGTGGCGGCCGGCCGCGACCGGCTCAGGCGGTACGGGGAAGCCCCGCGGTCAGGCGGGGCCGGGGAGCCCCGCGGTCAGGCGCTGCCAGGCCCGCTCGGTGCCCGCGGCGAGACAGCCGTCCACGACGGCGTCCGCGCCGAGCGCGCTCACCCGGACCTCGGGCAGCACGGGGGCGAGCCCGCGCAGGTCGGCGGCGACCGCGGCGGCGAATCCGGGGGCCTGGCCGATACCGCCGCCGAGCACGACAAGCTCGGGATCGGCGACGGTGACGACGGCGCAGACCGCCTTGGCCACCAGCATCGCCTCCTCGGCGACCACCGCGGCGGCTCGCTCGTCACCCCGCGCGGCCAGCGCGAAGACACGGCGCGCCGAGACCGGCCCGCGCAGCCCAGCCCGGCGCGCGGCGCGCACGACCGCCGCCGCCGACGCCGCGGCTTCCAGGCCGCCCAGGCGGCGCGCGTCCTGCTCGCGCACGCCCTGGCCCGCTGACAGCGGCAGGTACGCGATCTCACCGGCGACCCCGTGTGCCCCCCTGTGCAGCTGGCCGCCGAGCACGAGGCCCATGCCGACGCCGGTTCCGACGTGCACGAAGGCGAAGGTGCCGACGCCGCGGCCCTCGCCGTGGGCCCGCTCGGCCAGGGCCGCGGCGTTCACGTCGTTCTCCACCACAACCTCGGGCCCGAACGCGCCGCGCAGTTGCGCGAGCACCGCCGGGTGCGCCCAGCCCGACAGCGAGCCGCTGAACGCGATCGCGTCCCGGCGCGGGTCGTAGATTCCTGGGCTGCCGACCACCACCTGGGTGACCGCGGCCCTGGTGATCCCGGCCGATCCGCACAGCGCGTCCGCGAGGCCGACGAGTTCGCTGACGCGGCCGAGCGCGCCGGCCGAGCGCGCGGGCAGCGACGCCTTCGCGCGGACCGTGCCGGTCAGGTCCGCGACCGCGCCGCGCAGGAACCTGCGGCCGACATCGAGGCCGAGCACGAAACCGGCTTCTGGCCTGATCTCGTAGAGCCGCGCGGCCGGGCCGGGTGTCCCGGTGCGGCGCCCGGCCCGGCGGACCAGGCCCGCCCGCTCCACGTTGGCGAGCGCGCCGGACACGGTGGGCTTCGACAGGCCGGAACTGCGCGCGAGGTCGGCGCGGGAACAGGGCCCATGGCGGCGAATGTGGTCGAGCAGCAGCTGCTCGTTCAGCGCGCGGATGAGCTGGGGCCGCGCGGCCGACCCACCGTTGCCTGGCGCGACCGCCACCGTCAGTCCTTTCGTCCCCATGCTGGTGCCAGCCTGTTATCAACCTGGGTCTTGAAGGTGAATGATAGTTAGGATACTTTCCTAACAATCATCCGGGACGGAGCATATCAGCGATGCGAGCAGATGGGGGACCGGCAGGCGGCCGTCCCCCCGGGCCTGCGGGCCGGCGCGCGGCGACGGGCGCAGAAGCCCTTAGCCGAACGGCGGTGCGCGGTGACGCGGGTGATGCCGGGTGACCCGGCCACCGGTGGTGCTCGGCATCGACTTCGGCGCCAGCAAGATCGCGGTAGCGGCGTCGGGCACCGACGGCGTGCGCCTGGCGTCGGCGACCGTTCGCACCCGGGCCGAGCTTGGTGCGCGTGCGGCCCTCGACCGCGGCATCGCGGCGGCCCGCGGGCTGCTCGACGGCGCGGCCGGGGGGCGCGAGCTCGTCGCGGTCGGCGTCTCGACGGTTGGGATTCCCTTCGACGACCGCGTTGAGCTCGCCCCGACCATTCCGGGGTGGGGCGGCCTCGCGCTCGGCCGGGAGCTTCGGGCCGCCTTCGGTGGGGCCGAGATCCGGCTCGCGACCGACGTGAAGGCCGCCACGCAGGCCGAGGCGCGCTGGGGCGCGCTGGCCGGCTGCGACCCGGCGGTCTACCTCAACCTCGGCACCGGCCTCGCCGCCGGGGTGGTCGCCGGCGGCAGGGTGCTGGCGGGCAGGCACGGCGCGGCCGGCGAGATCGGCTACAACCTGCGTGCGGTCACCGACGTCGGCACCCGGCCGGGCGAGCGGGCGCTGCTCGAGCACATGGTGAGCGGCCAGGCGCTGGCGCGGCGGGCGCGGGGCACGGCCGGGCGGGGCGTCGACGCGGGCGCGGTCTTCCAGGCGAGTGGTGCGGACGGCGCGCTGCGGGACCTCGTGGACGAGTTCGTCCGCGAACTCGCCTTCCACCTCGTCAATCTCGCCATCCTCGTCGATCCGCAGCGGATCGCGGTCGGCGGCGGCCTGGTCCGGTCCTGGGCACGCCTGCGGCCCGGGCTCGATCGCGCGCTCGCCGCCGGCGTCCCGTTCCCGCCTGAACTCGTCCTCGCCGACTTCCCGTTCGACGCGCCGCTGATGGGAGCCCTCGCGCTCGCCGTCGAGGCGGCCGGGCACCGCGACGGCGCCGCGGCGCGGGCGCCCGCAGGCACCGGCGGCACGCACACGCAGGCCCCGGCGGGCAGCAGTGACGCCCGTCCCGCCCGGTCAACGCAATCGGCCGGCGCCAGCACTCTGGCGGCCGGAGTCAGCACTGAAGGGCTACCGCAATGAGACGCTCAACCAAATTCGGGGCCATCGTCATATCCGGCCTGCTCGCCGCCGCGCTCGCCGCGTGCGGCAGCAGCGGCACCTCGTCGTCCTCGTCCACGTCCGGCCCGAGCGGCACGCTCACCATCTCCAACGAGCAGGGCGCGCTGTGGACCTGCGGCTTCAACCCGTTCAACCCCTCCGTCCTCCCGCAGGGGATAACGATGGGGCAGGTGTACGAGCCGCTGGTGTTCGTCAACACGCTGCAGAACGCCAAGGCATCCCCCTGGCTGGCCACCGCCTGGAGCTGGAGCAGCGGCAACAAGGTGATCTCGTTCACCGTCAGGAAGGGTGTCAAGTTCAGCGACGGCACGCCGATGACCCCGGCGGACGTCGCGTTCACCTTCAATCTGATGAAGCGGTTCAAGGCCCTCGACCTCAACTCGATCTGGTCGGTCCTGTCCAGCGTGGCCCAGCAGGGCGCCGACCAGGTGGTCTTTACCTTCAAGGCCCAGGCGGTGCCGTACTTCTACTACATCGCCGACCAGGTCGCGATCGTGCCGCAGCACATCTGGTCCAAGATCGCCAATCCGGTGACGTACAACGACGCCAACCCCATCGGCACGGGCGCGTACGTCGTCAAGCCGTGCACGCCACAGAACATCACCTACGTGCCGAACAAGAACTACTGGCAGCCGGGCGAGCCGAAGATCGCCAAGGTGCTCTACCCCGCCTTCACGTCGAACGATCCAGCCAACACGTACCTGGCCACGGGGCAGGCGCAGTGGGGGAGCCAGTTCATCCCCAACATCCACGCCTTCTACGTCTCCAAGAGCCCGGACAACCACTACTGGTTCCCGCCGATCGCCAACGTCACCCTGATTCCCAACCTGACGGTCCCCGGGCTGAACAACGTCTCGGTACGGCAGGCGATGGCCTACGCGATCGACAGGAACCGGGTCTCCCAGATCGGCGAGTACGGCTACGAGCCGCCCTCGAACCAGACGTCGATCGTGACGCCCACGTTCTCGAGCTGGCTCGACTCCTCAGCGGCGGCCCAGTACAACTACGGCTACGACCCGGCGAAGGCGGAACAGATCCTGACGGCGGCCGGCTTCAAGAAGGGCCCGGACGGCATCTTCGCCTCGGCGAGCGGCCAGAAGCTGTCCTTCACCGTCATCAACATCGGCGGGTACTCCGACTGGGTGGCCGCGATGCAGGTGATACAGCAGGAGCTCAAGGCGGTCGGTATCGGCCTGACGGCCGACAACCTTTCCCAGAACGACTTCCTCAGCCGCCTCTACAACGGCAGCTATCAGCTCGCCTACAACAACCAGACCGGGGGACCCTCGCCGTACTACGAACTGCGTCAGTGGCTATACTCAGCCAACTCCGCTCCCATCGGGCAGCAGGCCGCGAGCAACTGGGAGCGCTACCGCAATCCGGCCACCGACCAGCTGATCAACCAGTACGGCACGACGACCGATCCGACCGCGCAGCACCAGATCGTCGACCAGTTGCAGCAGGTCATGCTGAAGGAAGTACCGGTCATCCCCGTCACGGAAGAGGTCACCTGGTACCAGTACAACACCACTAACTTCGCCGGGTGGGTCACGCCGGCCAACCCGTACGCACTGCCGGCGGCGTACCTGTACCCGGACATGGGCCAGGTGCTGCTGCACCTGCACCCGAAGTGAGACGTCCGGGGGTCCCGGCCACCCCCCCGCCGGGGCCCCCGGACCCAGTTGGTGGATGCGCACCGGTGCGCGGGCGTGAGGAGGCGACGATGGCTGCGGCAGCCGCATCGTCCAGGGCGACCTGCCGGACCCCCCGGAACGGGCGGAGGCGGCGATGAGGTTCGCCCTGCGCCGGCTCGGGTTCTTCCTCCTGACCCTGTGGGCGGCGCTCACGCTCAACTTCCTGCTGCCCCGGTTGATGCCGGGCAACCCGGCGCTTTCGATGATGGCCAAGTTCCACGGCAGGCTGTCGGGCCAGGCGCTGCAGGCGCTCGAGGTGATCTTCGGGGTCAACACCCACCAGAGTCTGGCCAGCCAGTACGTCCACTACCTGGGCGACATCCTGACCGGCAAGTTCGGCACGTCGCTGTTCTTCTTCCCCGAGCCGGTCAGCAAGGTCATCCTCACCGCGATCCCCTGGACGCTCGGCCTGGTCGGCATCACCACGGTCCTCGCGTTCGCGCTTGGCACCGTCATCGGGATCGCGGGCGCCTGGCGGCGCGGCGGCCACCTCGACAGCATCCTGCCGCCGGTGTTCGTCATCACCTCGGCGATCCCGTTCTTCTGGATCGGGATGATGCTCATCCTGGTGTTCGCTGTCCGGCTGCACTGGCTGCCGACCGCCTTCGCCTACGACCCCACGGTGACGCCCGGGATCTCCTGGCCGTTCATCTCGAACGTGCTCAAGCACGCTCTGCTGCCCGCCGCGACCCTGCTGATCACCACGATCGGCATCTGGATCCTGACCATGCGCAACAACATGATCACGACGCTCGCGGAAGACTACGTGCGGATGGCGCGGGCCAAGGGGCTGTCGTCGCGGCGCATCATGTACGACTACGCGGCGCGCAACGCGATCCTGCCGAACCTCACCGGCTTCGCCATGTCGCTCGGCTTCGTGCTCGGCGGCGCGATCCTCGTCGAGTACGTGTTTTCCTACCCGGGCGTCGGCTACATGCTGCTGCAGGCGGTCGAGAACGAGGACTACCCGCTGATGCAGGCGCTCTTCCTGCTCATCACGGTGGCGGTGCTCGTCGCGATTCTGCTCGCGGACATCGCCACCGCGCTGCTCGACCCGCGCACCAGGTCGGCGAGGTAGCCGATGACCATGATTGGCGCATCTACCGGGCTCGGCCGCCCGGCCCCGGCCGCCGGCGGGCCGCCGCAGCGGGCCAGGTCGCAGGCGCTCGGCCGGATGTTCCGCGCGGTGCGGTCCAACCGCAAGGCGACGGCCGGCAGCGTGCTCCTGGCGATCTTCGCACTGGTCGCGCTGGTGCCCGGCGTCATTTCCGGCAAGGATCCGAGTGCGGAGATCTACGGCCGGAGCCTCGGCCCATCGCTGCACCATCTGCTCGGCACCACCGCGTATGGACAGGATCTCTTCGCCCAGACGGTATGGGGCGCCAGGCAGTCCTTGATCATCGCGCTCTCGGTCGGCGCGGCGACCACGGTGCTCGCGGTGATCGTCGGCGTCGCGGCCGCGTACCTCGGCGGGGTGTCGGACGGCGTGCTCTCGCTGATCACCGACGTGCTCCTGGTCATCCCGCTCTTCCCGCTGCTCATCGTCATCGCGGCCTACGCGCGCAACGGCGGCACGCTCGTCCTGATCATCGTGCTGACCCTGACGGAGTGGTCCTTCGGCGCGCGGCAACTGCGCTCGCAGGCCCTGTCGCTGCGCAACAGGGACTTCCTGGAGGCGGCGCGGGTGCGGGGCGAGCGCAGCCTCTACATCATTGTCGTGGAGATCATTCCCACGATGACGTCGCTCATCGTCGCCGTCTTCCTGAGCAGCGCGCTTTACGCGCTGCTCTTCGCCTCGAGCCTGCAGTTCATCGGGCTCGGCGATCCCAACTCGCTGAGCTGGGGGACGATGCTGTACTGGGCGGAGAACAACGAGGCGCTGCAGACCGGCCAGTACCTGTGGGCGGTCGCGCCCGGTGTGTGCATCGCCGCCCTTGGCGGGGCCTTCGCGCTGCTCAACTACGCGTTCGACGAGATCGGCAACCCGGCCCTGCGCCCGGTACGGAGGATTCGTGTCAAGCGCGCCCGCTGACGAGATCAGCGAATTCGCCGCCGGCCCCGGCGGCCCCATGCTGACGGTGTCCGGCCTGACCGTCGAGTACGCGACCGACTGGGGTCAGGTCCGCGCGGTCGACGACGTGAGCCTGGAGCTCGGCGCCGGGGAATTCGTCGGCATCGTCGGCGAGTCCGGCTGCGGCAAGTCCACGCTCCTTTTCGCGATCGCACAGCTGCTCGCGCCGCCCGCGGCCGTCACCGGCGGGAGCGTGGCCTTCAAGGGCCGCAACATGGTCGGGCTGACCGACCGGGAACTCACGGCGGTGCGCTGGAAGGACATGTCCGTCGTCATGCAGAGCGCGATGAACGCGCTCAACCCGGTCAAGTCCATCGGCGCGCAGTTCAGGGACGCGATGCGGGCGCACGGCACCGCGTCCGCGGCGGAGATCGGTGACCGGTCGGCCGAGGTCCTGCGGATGGTCGCCATCGACCCGGTCCACCTGAAGAGCTACCCGCATCAGCTGAGCGGCGGCATGCGGCAGCGATCCATGATCGCGATGGCCCTGCTCTTCACCCCCGACCTGGTGATCATGGACGAGCCGACGTCCGCGCTCGACGTCGTCGCGCAGCGCTCGCTGATGGTCCAGATCAAGGAGCTACAGCAGCAGCTCGGCTTCGCGATCATCTTCGTCACCCACGACATGTCGCTGGTCAGCCACTTCTCCGACCGGCTCATGGTGATGTACGCGGGCCAGGTGGCGGAGTTCGGCGCGACCAGGCAGATCTTCGGCGCTCCGCGGCACCCCTACAGCGCCGGCCTGATGGAGGCATTTCCCTCGATCAAGGGCCCGCGGGTGCCGCTGACCGGCATCCCGGGCAGGCCGCCGGATCTCGCCCGGCCACCGGCTGGCTGCCGGTTCGCCCCGCGGTGCCCGCGGGCCGGCGCCAGATGCGAGCACGCGCAACCGGACCTGTACGACGTCGACGGGATCCTCGTGCGGTGCTTCCTCTACACGGACGGGGGAACGAGCGGTGCCTGAGCCGGCCTCACCGCCCCTGCTCACCACGGACGGGCTTACCAGGCACTTCAAGATCGGCAATACGCTGTCCCGCCGGACCCTGCACGCGGTCGACGACGTGAGCCTGACCGTCGGCGAGCGCGAGATCGTCGCGCTGGCCGGCGAGAGCGGCAGCGGCAAGAGCACGATCGCCCGGCTCATCGCGCGGGTGTACAAGCCAACCAGCGGCGAAATCTACTTCCAGGGAAAGCCGCTGTCCCGTATGCGCTCACGCGGCGATCTGCTGCGCTACGGCGGCGACGTCCCGATGGTGTTCCAGGATCCGTTCAGCTCGATCAACCCGGTCTACCGCGTGTCCCACGGCATCCTGCGCAGCCTGCTGCTGCACCGGCGAGACCTGGGCCGCGCGCAGCGGCAGGAGGAGGCCAGGCGGGTACTGGAGGAGGTTGGGCTGACTCCAGCGGCCGACGTCATGCAGCGCTTTCCGCACGAGCTGAGCGGCGGGCAGCGCCAGCGGCTCGGTTTCGCCCAGGCGCTCGCCATGCGCCCGAAGCTGATCCTCGCGGACGAGCCCGTGTCCATGCTCGACGTCTCCATCCGGGTCGGCCTGCTGAACCTGATGGCCGAGCTGCGTGAGCGGCAGGGCGTGTCGATCCTCTACATCACCCACGACATGGCGAGCGCGCGCTACGTCGCCGACCGCCTGGTGATCATGTACGCCGGGCGGATCGCCGAGGAAGGCCCGGCCGAGGACGTGCTCGCCAGGCCCAAACACCCCTATACGCAGCTCCTGCTCTCCGCGGTTCCCGATCCCCGCGCCCCGCTCGCGGTCGGCGCGGAAACCGACAAGGGTGAGCCGCCCCGGGTGATCGACCCGGCGCCGGGCTGCAGGTTCCGCTGGCGGTGCCCGCTCGCCGTCGACGAATGCCACCGCCGCACGCCCGAGC
>DATFVJ010000104.1:0-7541 GCA_035260365.1 Streptosporangiaceae bacterium | reverse complement strand
CCCGGGCGGCTTCGTCGTGGACGGCGGCGATAGCGGCCTGGAGCTGATACGGGCCGAGGCGGGTACGCGAAAGCGCGTCCGTGATGAGCGCGACGCCCGCACCGATGAGCTCGTGGTTCCACCGGCTGCGGTCCTGGTCGGCGAGGGGGACCAGGGACCCGTCCGGGCGTGCGCGGGCCGCCAGCCGGGCCTCGGTGAGCAGCATCAGCGCGAGCAGGCCGGCCACCTCGCCGTCGTCGTCGGGCAGCAGCCGGTGCAGGAGCCGGGTGAGGCGGATCGCCTCGCCGGTCAGATCACCTCGGGCAAGCTCGGTTCCGGCGGTTGTGGTGTAGCCCTCGTTGAAGACGAGATAGAGCACCTGCAGCACAGCCCGCAGCCGTTCGTCGCGCTCGGCAGGCGGTGGCAGGGTGAACTGGCTGCCGCTCGCCCTGATGCCCTGCTTGGCGCGGCTGATGCGCTGCGCCATCGTCGCTTCTGGAACCATGAACGCGCGAGCGATCTCGGCGGTCGTGAGCCCGCCGACGGCGCGGAGGGTGAGGGCGATCTGCGACGGCGCGGATAGCGCCGGGTGGCAGCACATGAACAGCAGGATCAGGGTGTCGTCGCTCTCGGCCGGCTGCTCCTCATCCACGGCAGGCGTGACGGGGTGGCCCGTGGCGGTGCCCGCGAACATGCCCTCGCGCCGGCGCTGGGCGGCCTCGCTCCTCATCTGGTCGGTGAGCCGCCTGGTCGCGACCGTGACCAGCCAGCCGTGCGGGTTGTCCGGCTGGCCACCCTCGGGCCACTGCACCGCCGCGGCCAGCAGCGCCTCCTGCACGGCGTCCTCGCAGGCGTCGAACTGCCCCCAGCGCCGCACGAGCTCGCCGAGGACCTGCGGCGCCAGCGAGCGCAGCAGGTCCTCGAGGCGGACCTCGTCGGTCACATCTCCGCTCCGGCCTCGTGCAGGACGGGCCAAAGCTCCACGGACCTGAAGGACGCGAACGGCACCTTGGCCGCGAGCTCAAGCGCCCGCTCCTCGCTCTCGACGTCGATCAGGCAGAAGCTGCTCAGGAACTCCTTGGTCTCCAGGTAAGGCCCGTCGGTCACCACGGGGAGCCCGTCGCGCACCGCGACGGTCCTGGCCTGCACGACGTCGGCCAGACCGTAGGCGCCGAGCAGCTCACCGGTCGTCATGAACTCCTGGTTGAACGCGTCCTGCGCCGCGATGGCCTCCTGCGCCACGTCGGGCGGGAACGACTCCCACAGTTCCCGGTTGCCGTAGATAATGATCATGTACTTCATCGGCGTGGGTCCTCCGTAAAGCGCGTCCTCGATGAGATTTCACCCGGTTGTCGGAGCCGCGCGGCGGTTCTCGACACCCGTTGGCCCAGCAGACCACATGATCCCGAACGGCTGCCGCGGATGCGGCATCCATAGGTGCGGGGGCCTGCCAGCACGGGGGGCGACCCCCCGGACCCCCCGAGCGGGGGGTCGCCCCCCGGGGCAGTACAGCCCGAACGGCTGCCGCGGATGCGGCATCCACAGGTGCGGGGCCTGCCAGCCCGGAGGGCGACCCCCCGGACCCCCCGAGTGGGGGTCGCCCCCCGGGGCAATACAGCCCGAACGGCTCCGCAGCGTGGCGGCGACGCGCGGAAATCGTGGGTGGGTAAGTCCGAATGCGACAGTGCGCGCAGCCGTTCGGGATCATATTTGTGTTCTTGCCTGCCCAGAGGTGCGGCCGGCGTGGCCGCCGGTCAGGTCGCGGGTTGCTCGTGGCCGAGGCCGCGCTCGATGGCCGACCATCGGAGCAGCCCGATGTCGGCGACCATGTTCACGTGCCGGCGCATCGCCTGCCGCGCGGCACTCGCGTCCCCGCGGCTGATCGCCTCGGCGATGCGGCGGTGGGTGGCCAGCGAACGGGGCGGCCGCCCCGGCTCGCCGAGTGAGCTCCGCCTGGTCTCGGCGATCGGTGCGGCGATCGCGGCCATGAACTCGGCGAGCAGCGGGCTGCGCGCCGCCCTGGTGACCGCCTCGTGGAACAGCCGGTCGCCATCCTCGCCGAGGCCGCCCGCGTCGATGTCGGCGGCCATCTCGTTCAGGGCCTCGGTCATCGCGGCGAGATCATCCTGCGTGCGACGCGCCGCCGCGAGCGCGGCCAGCTGGGTCTCGAGCGCCTCCCTCGCCTCCAGGATCTCGGGGAGGCGGTGCCGCTGCGTCATCAGCTTCATCAGGTGCCCGGAGTCGTTCGGCAGCGACCGCAGGTAGATACCGTCACCGTGGCGGACCTCCAGGGTCCCGCGGACCTCGAGCGCGACGGTCGCCTGGCGGACCGATGCCCTGCTCACCTGCAGCGCCTCCGCGAGCTCCCGCTCGGACGGAAGGCGATCACCGACGGCCAGGCCGGTAACCTCCACGTAGTCGAGCAGCCTGGCGGCTAGCTGCTCGTAAAGCCGGCGCCGGTCCGGTGCACGCAGAGACTCGGTGCTCGGTCGGCTGGCACGCTGGCCCGCTCGCATCGCGTCGATTCAACCTTCTCATCTGGCCGAACTCCCCGTTGACACCCAGGATAGCCATCATTATCGTCGGGCTACTGGTCTAGCCACTGACTCTCTTTGTCACCTGCAGCCCCTAGCCGTGTCGAGGATGACATGAGCACCTTCCTTACCAGCGTCGGCATCGGGCTAGCCACGGCCGCGATCCTCTCCCTGTCAGCGGTGGCGTTCACGCTGGAGTACGCGGTGAGCCGGGTCGCCAACTTCGCGCACGGCGAGCTCCTGACGATCGGCGCGTACGCCGCCTACACCGGGCAGAAGGTCTTCCACCAGAACGTCGCGGCGGCGGCGCTTGTCGCGGCCATCGCCGGGATGCTGGCCGGGCTGGCGCTGAACGGCGGGCTGATCGAGCAGTTCAGGGGACGAAGCGGGATCACGGTCTTCATCGCCACACTCGGTGCCTCGCTCATCCTGCAGAACGTGCTCGTCATGATCTACGGCGCGGCGAGCGTCTCCTATTCGTTCACCCAGGGCGGCCTGCACCACGTCGGGCCGTTCGACTGGACGACCTCCGACATCGAGGTGATCTTCTCGGCCCTCGCCGTCGCGGGGCTCATCTACCTGCTGCTCCAGCGGACGCGCTTCGGCAAGGCGGTCAGGGCCGTGTCGCAGGACCGGACGCTCGCCCAGGTCAGCGGTATCCCGGCCCGGCGGGTGGTCATGCAGACGTGGGCACTTGCCGGAGCGCTGGCCGGGTTCGCGGGATTCGTGCTCGCGGACACGATTGGTACCTTCAGCCCGACGCTCGGCTTCAGCTTCCTGCTGCTGACCATCACGGCCACCGTGGCGGGCGGTATCGGCCGGCCCTACGCGACCTTCGGCGGCGCGCTGCTCGTCGGCCTTGTCATCCAGATCGCCGGCACCTATACCAACTCGGCCTACGAGCTTGTGTTCGCCTTCCTGCTGCTCGTCGTGCTCATGCTGCTGCGGCCGAACGGCATCTTCGTCCGCCCGAGCGCGGCCGCGGTGCGGGCCTGATGTACTGGGTCAGCGTCGTCACCGAGGCGGCCATCTTCGCGATCCTCGCGCTCGGCCTTGACATGGTCTGGGGGTGGTGCGGCGACTTCGACCTGGCGTTCTACGGCTACCTCGCGCTCGGCAGCTACATGACGATGGTGCTCACGATCGGCAAGCCGACCCCGCCGGTCCAATACATCATCGGCTGGCACCTGCCCTACCTGGTCGCGGTGGCGCTGGCCGACGTCGTCGTGGTGTGCCTCGCCGCCGTGATCGGCGCGATCGCGCTCAGGAACCTCCGCGACATCTACTTCGCGGTGACCACACTGAGCGCGGTCAGCGCGCTCTACCTGCTCGTCGAGAACTACACCCCGCTGTTCAACGGCTTCAACGGCGTGTACGGGCTGATCAACCCGGGCCAGACGGCACTGCGGCTGACGTACAACGGTTACCGCATCGTGCTGCTCGGCGTGGTCCTCGTCATCCTCTTCCTCGTGTACCTCCTCGTGCAGCGGCTGTCCGGCAGCCCGTTCGGCCGGATGCTGCGTGCCGTCCGCGAGGATGAGCGCGCCGCCGCGGCGTACGGCCGCGGTGTGTTCTTCGCGAAATACCGTGCCTACCTGTTCGGCGCCGCGCTCGCCGGCCTGGCCGGCGGGCTGTTCGCCGCGTTCATCAGCGCGTTCAACCCGTCCGCGTGGACGCCACAGGAGCTTTTGGTGATCTACGCGGCCATTCTGGTGGGCGGCCGCGGCAACCCGCGCGGTGTCATCGCGGGCGTGTTCGTCGTCTACGTCGCCTTCATCGAGTTCACCCGCTTCCTGCCGTCGCCCGCGTCACGGCCGGAGTTCGGCCCGGCGGCCCGCCAGATCCTCATCGGGCTGCTGATCATCTTGATGCTCAGATTCCGGCCCGAGGGATTCCTCCGGGAGCGGGCGGGCGCCCAAGGGCCGGGGTGGCGGCGGCGGCGCGTGGCAGGCGGCCCCGCGGCGTCCGCTCCGGCGCCCGGGCCTGTTCCGGCGTCCGGGTCTGCCTCGGCGTCCGGGCCCGGCGCGCCTGCCGCGGCGTCGGGGCCTGGCGCGCCTGCGCCTGTGCATGACGGTCCGCCGGCCGGGGACCGGGGCGCCACGTGAGCGCCGCGCTGCTCGAGATCGAGCACTTGAGGAAGTCCTTCGGCGGCGTCAGGGCGGTCAAGGACTGCACGTTCTCGGTCACCGAGGGCCAGGTCGTGGGCCTGATCGGGCCGAACGGGGCAGGCAAGAGCACCGTGGTCGACCTGGTATCCGGCTTCGGGCAACCGGACGAGGGAACGATCCGGTTCGCCGGTGTCGAGCTTGTCGGCAAGCAGCCCAACATCATCTCCAGGCTCGGCCTCATCCGGACGTTCCAGACTCCGCGCGAGTGGCGCAACCTGACCGTCATGGACAACGTCCTGCTCGCGCGGTGCAAGTTCCGGCGCGAGTCGCTGTGGCAGTCGATGACCCGCGCCCGCCGGATCCGGCGCGAGGAGGAGCGCGACCGGCAGGAGGCACTGGCGATCCTTGAGCAGTTCCAGCTGGGCGAGTTGCGCAACGAGCGTGCGGTGAGGCTGAGCGGCGGCCAGAAGCGGCTGCTCGAGTTCGCGCGGATCGCGGCGGCCGAGCCGCGGCTGATCGTTCTTGACGAGCCCATGGGAGGCGTCAATCCCGTCCTTGGCGCGCGGATCGGCACGGCGGTACGGCACTTCGCGCAGCAGGGCCGCACCGTGATCGTCGTCGAGCACAACCTGCCGTTCATCGAGAAAACCTGCGATCAGGTGGTTGTGATGGATCTCGGCGAGGTCATCGCCACGGGGCCGTTCTCCGGCCTGCGCGACAATCCGCGGGTCGTCGACGCCTATCTCGGCATGGATCAAAGCCATGAGTGAGCCGGCGGCCGAGTTGGTGCTCCGGGCGGAGGGCGTGACCGCCGGCTACGGCGGGCCGCCGATCGTCGAGGACATCTCGCTCAACATCCGCGCCGGGAAGATCACCGCCATCGTCGGCCCGAACGGGGCCGGTAAGTCGACGCTGCTCAAGGCACTGAGCGGGGTGCTGAAGATGTCCCGCGGCGAGGTGCACGTGCTTGGCACGAACACGACCAACCTGCTACCGGAGAAGCTGGTCAAGCGCGGGCTCGGCTACGTGCCGCAGGCCGCCAACGTTTTCCCCGATCTCACCGTGCGGGAGAACCTCGAGATGGGGGGGTACACGCGGCGCGGCGGCGTGCGCGAGCGCATCGACGAGCTGTGCGAGCTCTTCCCCGATCTGGGGCTGGCGCTGCGCCGCCGAGCGGCGCTGCTGAGCGGAGGCCAGCGAAGCATGCTGGCGATCGCGCGTGCGCTGGTGCCCAGGCCCGCCGTCATGCTGCTCGACGAGCCGAGCGCCGGGCTCTCCCCGCTGTTGCAGCGGGCGCTCTGGGAGCAGATCGAGAAGGTCGCCGCCACCGGCGTCGGTGTCTGCGTCGTGGAGCAGAACACCCGGCTCACCCTCCGTCACGCGCACTGGGGCTACATCCTCGTGCTCGGGCGCAACCGGCTCGACGGCCCCGCGGCGCAGCTGCTGCACGACGAAACCGTGGTCGACCTGTATGTCGGGCGCATGAGTTAACGACCGCAGCCAGCGGCGCGGGGCCGCGTGCCATGGCTCTGTTCACCCGGGGGAACAGAAAGCATTCACCCGGGCGAACAAAGCGGCTCACACGGGCAAAGGAGAAGCTAATGAAACCCCTTACGATCACCAGGGCAACCGGCGCGTGCGCGGCAGCGGTGCTGCTCGCCGCGTGCGCATCATCGGGCGGAGGCGGCAGCGGGTCCGGGTCCGGCCCGGTCACCTACGGCGTCCTGTCCTGTTTCACTGGCCGGCTCGCCAGCCTCGGCCAGGCGATGATCCAGGGCGCGAAGGTCGCGCAGAGTGAGATCAACTCGGCCGGCGGCGTGCTCGGCCGTAAGGTCGCGCTGGTGACCGGTGATACCGGCTGCGACGTCGCCGACGGCGTCACCGCGACGAACCAGATGCTGACCAAGAACGTGAGCGGGATCATCGGCCCGGAGACGCAAGAGATCAACGGCGTGGAACCGATCCTGGATTCCAACAAGATCGTGGATGAGTTCCAGGGCGGCGACACGGCGCGCGACCATCAGACCGACCCCTATTTCTTCCGCGACAGCCCGTCCGACTCGCAGCTCGGCGTGGCCATGGCGCTGTACGCGCACCAGAAGGGCTACACGCGGGCCGTCATGCTGTTCTACTCCGATCCCGCGGCGCAGACCTTCCTGAAGCCGGTGTCCCAGACGTTCACCAAGCTCGGCGGGACGATCCTGTCGACGGTGATCGTCACGCCGGACCAGACGTCGTATCTCAGCCAGGTGCGGCAGGTGATCAACGCGCATCCACAGGTGATCTTCACGCAGGAGGACCCGCCCACCGCCGCCGTGCTGTTCCGCGAGTTCAAGCAGCTTGGCGGGCAGGCGATTCCGTGGATCGGCACGGACGTCACGAGCGGGAGCGACTACCTGAAGGCGATCGGTTACCAGACCGCCAACGCGCACCTGATCTCGGTGTACGGGACCTCGGTCACCGGCGATGCGGCCAACGCCTTCCTGAACCTGTTCAACACGCTGTACCCGAGCCAGAAGTCGGCCGGACCGCTCGCCAACGCCAACTACGCGTACGACGCGGTTGTCTCGCTGGCGCTCGCCGACGCCTACGCCAAGGCCACGAAGGGCACGACGATCGCGCACGACATGATCAAGGTGACCAACCCGCCGGGCACCGCCTGCTTCACGTACGGCTCGTGCCTGAAACTCATCAAGGCGGGCACGAAGATCAACTACGAGGGCGCGAGCGGAAGCCTCGACTACAACAATTACAACAACACCTTCGGGCCGTACGGAGCGTTCCAGGCCAGCACGAGCGGCATTGAGCAGCAGGTCGTCGTGATGTCCGCGAGCGCGCTCGCGGCGGCGACGCCGTAGCCTCGCCTGCGCCGTCCCCGCCGCCTGCGTCCGCGAAAGCGGCAGGCGGGCGGCGGACCGGT
>DATFVJ010000103.1:0-2552 GCA_035260365.1 Streptosporangiaceae bacterium | reverse complement strand
CGTGCGGTCGCGGCTGAGCAGCTCGCCGGGTGGCTCGCGGCGTCCGCCCGCCGCGGCGGCGAGTTGCTCGTGGACATGTCGGGACCGCACCTGTCATGTGCCGCGCAGGCCGCTGCCGCCGGGCACACGGTGGTGCACGTGGTGCCCGCCGATCTCCCCGGTGCCGAGGGGCCGCCAGAACCCAGGCCGGGCGCGGTACGCCCGGTATTAACGGCCGCGCCCGACCCGGCGAGCGGTGTCCCGCCGGACACCCGGCCGCCGCGCCGCGGCTCGGTCGCCACCGTACGCGCGGACCCGGCGGCCCTGCCGTTTCTCGACGACCGCTCCGTCGATGGCGTCATAGCCGATGACCGCACACTTTCGCGGCATCTGTTCACCGAGCAGGCGGTCGCCGAGGCTGCGCGCGTGCTCAGGCCCGGCGGGCGGCTGCTGGCGTGTTTCGACTCCCTCGTGCTCGGCATGGCGGTCCTGGCCGAGCAGCGTCACTGGGCCGAGCTGACCGACCTGCCGAGCGCGGAAGTGGTGCTCGTGCCGTGGCCCGACGGCACCATTACCCGCTGCTTCGGCATTGACCAGCTACGCGACCTCTTCGCCGAGGCGCGGCTCGATATCACCTGGATCCGGCCGCGCACCATGCTGTCGCCCACGACCGTCGAGCATGTTCTCGGCCGCGATACCACCGCGCTCACGCATCTCGTGCGGGCTGAGCTCGCGGCTGATCCGGACGAGTCGGTTGGCATCCATCTGATCGTCAACGCACGCAAAAGGCGGCCGCACGCCGCGCGGGGCGGCACGCGGCGCGGCGCCGCCTGAGCCCGTCAGCGGCGCAGGCGGTCGGCCCTGGACTGGCACGCGACACAGCGCGCCGCTTCCGGGCGTGCCTCGAGGCGTCCGTCCGGGACCAGCTTGCCGCATTCGGCGCAGGTGCCGTACTTGCCGCCGTCCAGCCGGTCGAGCGCCTCGAGCACCTGTGAGCGCTGATCCTGAGCCGCCTCAAGGATGGCCAACGTGCGGTCCGCCTCGGACAGGTTCGTCCCCGCGTCGGCCGGATCGGCCGGGTAGCCGGACGCCGCGTCATCGGCCGGATGCTCCCCCTTCAGTACGGCGATGGACCTGTCGAGGTCGTCGCGCATCTCTTCCAAGCGCTTGCGAGCGGTGCCGGTATCCACGGGAGTTCGTACCTCCTGTCCGCGTACGGCCGACCATTGGGGAATCTGGCGTCGCCGCATAGCTGGGGGTTGCGGTGTCTAGAAGAGTGAGGCCGGCGCTTCGGCCGGATCCTCGCCGGGTGGCGCCGGATCTATCAGCCCTGGCCCGTTGTTGCGCACGTTGTTCACGGCGGTCGAGACCGGACGCGACGTGAGGCCGCCCGACATCGCGGGCACCAGGAGCCTGCGCACGTCGGCGGCGTCGGTGTTGTCCGGGTCGAGCCAGTCCGGCCAGGCGGCGGACTCGATCACCATCGGCATCCGGTCGTGGATCCGGCCGACCTCGTCCTGCGCGTTGGTCGTGATGATCGTCGTCGTCCAGAGCCAGCCGCTCTCGTGGTCCTCGGGGACCGAGGGATCGCGCCACAGCTCGTACAGGCCGGCGAAGGCCAGCACGCCGCCGTCGGCGCGGTAGATGTAGTACGGCTGCTTGCGCTTCTTGTCGCCGTCGGTGACCTGCTGCCACTCGTAGAAGCCGTCCGCCGGGAGCAGGCACCTGCGGCGCGTGAAGGCGCGCCGGAACGCCGGCTTCTCCGCTATGGTCTCGGCCCGGGCGTTGATCATGCGGCTGCCGATGGCGGGGTCCTTCGCCCAGTACGGGACCAGGCCCCAGCGCACGACGCGAAGCTGGCGCTCGGCCGGGGCGACCGGCTCGGCCTGGGCGGCCGGCTCGGCCGGGGCGTCGTCGCCGTGCGACGCGTGGCGGGTGAGCACGGCGTAGACCTTCTTGGTCGGCGCGACGTTGTAGTCGGGTTCCAGGTCAGCGTCGACGCGGTCGCGCTGCACACCGAACTCCTCGAGGAGCTCGATGCGCTTGCGCGCAGACGCGAATCGACCGCACATACCGTGTCCCCCTGATCCCGCTCTCCTGTCCGCACAGCTATCGTCAGCACATCTGCCCGGAATATGATTGTTTACCCTATCTCCCCTCTGTGGCCAACCCCCCGCTACTAAACAGCTTCTTTCCCCGGCCGCCGCGGCCAGTACGCTCGCACCATGCAGCACGCACCGCAGCGCCCGCCGGACGGCGCGCCGTGGCCCGCCCCGGCCGCGGACGGGCCGGTCCGCGCGGTGCTGCGGGTGCCGGGCTCGAAGTCGATGACCAACCGCGCGCTCATCCTCGCCGCGCTCGCCGACGCACCCACGCTGATCACGGACCCGCTGCAGGCTCGCGACACGATGCTGATGGCGGCAGCCGTTCGGGCGCTGTGCGGAAGCCTGCAAGCCGGACGGGATGCGTGGCTGTTCCGGCCGGCCGCGATGGACCACGGCGCGCGGATCGACGTGGGCAACGCGGGCACGGTGATGCGGTTCGTGCCGCCGGTGGCCCCGCTCGCCGCCGGG
>DATFVJ010000102.1:0-2186 GCA_035260365.1 Streptosporangiaceae bacterium | reverse complement strand
GCGGCGAGGATCGCCGCCGCGGACGCCGCGAACCCGGCAGACCCGGCGGACCCGGCGGCCCCGGCGGCCCCGGCGGCCCCGGCGGCCCCGGCAGACCCGGCAGACCCGGCAGACCCGGCGGACCCGGCGAACGCGGGGGACCCGGCGAACGCGGAGAACGGGCAGGCGACGTGACGACCCGGATCGATGTTGGCGGAACCGGCACCGCCACGCCCCCGTACCCGGTGGTGATCGGCACGGGCGTACTGAGCGAGCTGCCCGGCCTGGTGGGCGGTGACGTCCGGTCGGTCGCGCTGATCCACGCGGCCGGGCTTGGTGAGATCGCCCGGCCGGTGCACGCTGCCCTCGAGGCGGCCGGTTTCCGCGTGTTCCCGCAGCCGGTGCCTGACGGTGAGGCGGCCAAGGAGATCGGCGCGGCGGCCGCGGTGTGGTCGGGCCTTGCCGCCGCGCGCATCACGCGAAGCGACGCGATCGTCGCGGTGGGCGGGGGGGCGGTCACCGATCTGGCCGGCTTCGTGGCCGCCACCTGGCTGCGTGGCGTCCGGGTCGTGCTGCTCCCCACCACGTTGCTGGCCATGGTGGACGCCGCGATCGGCGGCAAGACCGCGGTGAACATCCCGGCCGGCAAGAACCTCGTGGGCGCGTTTCACCCGCCCGCCGGGGTGTTGTGCGACCTGACCACGCTCGTGTCGCTCCCGCGCACGGAATACGTCAGCGGTCTCGCAGAGGTGATCAAGGCTGGCTTCATCGCCGACCCTGGCATCCTCGACCTGATCGAGGACGATCCGGAGGCCGCGTGCTCGCCGGACGGCGTGCACACCAGGGAACTGGTCGAACGCGCGGTGCGGATGAAGGCGGCTGTGGTCTCCGCCGATCTTCGCGAGGCCGGTGTGCGCGAGATCCTGAACTACGGGCACACGCTCGGTCACGCGATAGAGCGGGCCGAGAACTACCGGTTCAGGCACGGTGAGGCGGTCGCCGTCGGCATGGTCTACGCGGCGGCACTGGGGCGGATGACCGGCCACCTCGATGGCAGGACCGCCGCGCGGCACGCATCTGTTCTCGCCGCGGTCGGGCTGCCGACCGCCTACAGCCGGGGGGCATGGCCGCAGCTGCGCTCGTTCATGGCCGTGGACAAGAAGACGCGCGGCGCACGCCTGCGCCTGGTGGTGCTCGACGGGCTCGCCAAGCCCACGATCCTCGACGATCCGCCGGAAGAGTCTCTGGCCGCCGCGTACGGGGAGATCAGCGCGTCATGAGGCAGGTGCTGGTGCTGAACGGGCCGAACCTTGGCAGGCTCGGTTCGCGTGAGCCCGAGGTTTATGGCTCGGCGTCGCTTGCCGACGTGGCCGATCTGTGCCGGGCGACAGGCCGTGAGCTCGGCCTGCACGTCGACGTGCGCCAGACCGATGACGAGGCCGAGCTTGTCCACTGGGTGCACGAGGCCGCTGACACGAGGACGCCGGTGGTGCTCAACCCCGCGGCGTTCACCCACTACTCCTACGCACTGCGGGACGCGCTCGCGCAGCGGACCGCGCCGCTCGTCGAGGTGCACATCACCAACCCGGCGGCGCGCGAGGCGTTCCGCGCCGTGTCGGTGGTCGCCGGCGTGGCGGACGGCACGATCGCCGGGTTCGGGCTCATGTCGTACCAGCTTGCGCTCCAGGCCATCGCGGCCATGGACGGCCACGAGAAATAGCGACGCGATCACACCGATGGCACATTGGTGTTGCTCTCGCACGACTAGAATTATGTACCATGAAGGCCGCCACACAGCAGCCAGCCACCCTCGCCAGCCGCCGCGACCCGCACCCGATCCGCGCTGCGGTCTACGTGCGGATCTCCTCCGACCGGACCGGCCCCGGCCTCGGCGCGGCCCGCCAGGAACAAGACTGCCGCGCCCTGTGCCAGCGCCACGGCTGGGACGTGGTCGGCCTGTATACCGACAACGACGTGTCCGCGTACTCCGGCAAACCGCGCAGGGAATGGCTGCGGCTGCGGGCCGACATCGCGGCCGGGCGGATCGACGCGATCGTGTGCTGGCATGTGGACCGGCTCACCCGCACCCCCCGTGAATTCGAAGACGTCATCGACCTGCACGACCAGGCCGGGATCCAGTTGGCCACCGTCACCGGGGAAATCGACCTCGCGACCCCGACCGGTCGGCTCGTGGCCCGCACCCTGGG
>DATFVJ010000101.1:0-2427 GCA_035260365.1 Streptosporangiaceae bacterium | reverse complement strand
GCCACGGCGCCGATCCGCTTGGGGTTGGCGACGTCGTGGATGTCCAACAGCAGGCCGTAGCCGCCGCACGCGCCACCCGCCAACCCGATCGCCGGATAGACGGTGATATCGTGGCACTGGTTGGGCCCGGGGCGGACGCCGTTGGTGGTGCCGGCGGCGGGGCCGCCGAACATCGCGTCCACGATGCCCTGGATTGCGCCCCGCAGCGCCGCGCTGTCCGCCGCCGTCGGCACCGCGACAGCCCCGCCGCGGGCGCGGGCCACGCTGTCGAGCATTGGCTTTACAAATCCTGGCCCCAGGACGTATTCCATGCCGCGGAACTTCGCCGTGTAGCCGCCCTTGGCCCGCGCGTCGGCGGCGGCCTGGGCCGCGGCGGCGATGTCTTCCGGTGTCTCGCCGTGCGTCGGCGCCTGCGTCAGGCCGCTGAAGATCCGCGGCGAGCTCACGATCGCCGCTTGGGCGGGGTTGGCGAGCGGCACGCGGATGACCTCGATGCGGAACAGGGCGCTGTTCGGGTTCGAGTCCGGGGCCGCCGCCACGCAGCCCGGGAGTTCGCTGGGCGAGCGCACCGGCGCCGACCCGGACACGTAGATGTAGACGTTCGCCTTGTCGGTCGGATCTTCGACCAGCGTGTGCGTGTGCGAGCCCCGGCAGGTCTGGACGTTCGTGAGGTACTTGGGACTCGTGATGTCCGAGATGTCGAAGATCCGGATACCCCGCAACCGATCGGCGCTGACCGAGTCGTGCACGCCTTGTGTGCCGCAGTCGAGCCGCCCGCCCATGCCTTCGCCCGAGACGAACAGCAGGTTCTTGTAGACGGAGACGTCACTTTGCGACGCCGGGCAGAGATAGCCGACCTTCAGCACCGGCCGCGACGGGTTGGAAATGTCCCACACCTGAAATCCGTTGTAGTTCCCCTGAATGGCGTAATTCCCGGAGAACGCGAGATCGGAGTTCGTGACCCCGACGAACTTCTCCGCCGGCGGCGTTTTCGAGACCACCCGCAGGTTCCAGGACGCCTCGCCGGCGTCCATGAGTCCCGCGCGCAGGCCGACCCGCGGGTCGGGGGTGGGCGCGACCGTGGACATGTTGGCGCCGCCCGAGGACGCACACGCGGCGAGGCACACGCAGGCCACGGTGAGCGCGGCGGACCGGATGGCACGGGGGGGCGTGACTGCGAGGGTCATGGCGGATTCCTGTGTGGGGACGCGTGGATGAGTCCGGGGCGACGGCCGCATCATTGGCCG
The DNA here is from genome assembly GCA_035260365.1 of Streptosporangiaceae bacterium. Classification (GTDB taxonomy): domain Bacteria; phylum Actinomycetota; class Actinomycetes; order Streptosporangiales; family Streptosporangiaceae; genus DATFVJ01. Next base: position 1,180 of record DATFVJ010000101.1, on the reverse strand, counting down.
TGCCCCTCGAAGACCAGTGCGGCGAGCATCTTCTGCATGCGGGCGATCTCGGTGGACTGATCGGCGAAGACGTCGGAGGCAAACCGGAAGACGGTCTCTTGCTCTCCCGCGCCCTGACCGAACAGCTGATTCACCATGGTGATCGCGCCCTGGTGGTGCTGGATCATGAAGCTCAGGAACAGCCGGTCGAACTCGGGCCCGCGCGCGCGATCGAGCTGGACCAGTTGCTCGGGCGTCAACATCCCGGGCATCATCGGCGTGTGGTCCATCCCCGGCATCACGGTGTGCCCGGCGTTCGAGTCGGGAACGTCCTCATGCCGGGCCTGGAGCCAGCGGCGCATCAGGCCGATTTCGTCCCGCTGGCCCACGACGATGCGCTCGCACAACGCGCGCAGGGACGGACTGGCGTCGTGGCTGGGCGCCCAGCCGGCGATCAGGACGGCTTGCGCGTGGTGGTGGATCATGCCGGACATGAAGTGCACGTCCGCCGCGGTGTAGGGGGGGTGACGGCTGTCAGCCTTGGCCTGCGCGGCGGCCGCGCTGCACACCAGGCTCGCGATGCCCGCCAGCGCCACGGTCGTTCGCAACAGCGGAGATCGGTTCGGCATGCGACTCACGTCTCCTGGTCGGAGCCACGCCGACAAGGGCGGCCCGGCTGGCCCGGTGCGCTGCGGCGTCCACGATAGTATAGATGCGAACGGAGGCGGATACGTTGGCACAGACCGGCAGCCCGGGACCGACGCTCAGCCCCCTGACAGGCGGACGTCTGAAAATGCGTCCTGCAGTCTGCGAGCGGAAGGTCAGGCGTTTCAGCTTGGGCCGGAGGTCCGAGAGCCCGCCGCTCGCGGCCGGTGGGTCCGTCTCTGCGCGTCGAACCGTCGCTTCACCACTTCCTGACACGACGCGCGCGACGCCAACGGTCCGAGCAGGGACCCTACAGTGTGATGCGGCGTCCCAGCGCGGCCAGGGTGTGCCGCGCCATCGCCAGGTTCGCCACCTCCCGATCGAGGACGAGGTAGAGAAAGACATCGGACGTCGGGCCGAGGAAGCGGGTCAGGTGGTACTGCGTCCCCAGCGTGACCATGACGTCCTCGATCGTGTCCTGCAACCCGAGCGCGTCGATCACGCGGCGCTTGGCGTGCAGGAAGTCGGCCGCGCCGGCGCCGGCGAGCGCCACGTT
>DATFVJ010000100.1:0-3319 GCA_035260365.1 Streptosporangiaceae bacterium | reverse complement strand
AACGTCCCGCCGATCTCGCGGGTGACCACCTGCGGCCGCCCCACGGTGAGCTCGTAGCCCTCCCGGCGCATCGTCTCCACGAGCACCGCGAGCGCCAGCTCACCGCGGCCCTGCACCTCCCAGGTGTCCGGCCGCTCGGTCGGGAACACGCGCATGGACACGTTCCCGACCAGTTCACGGTCGAGCCTGGCCGACACGAGCCGCGCCGTCAGCTTCGCGCCCTTCACCCGGCCGGCCAGCGGTGACGTGTTCACCCCGATGGTCATGGAGATGGCCGGCTCGTCCACGGTCAGCAGCGGGAGCGGCTGAGGGTCGTCCGGGTCGGCCAGGGTCTCACCGATCATGATCTCGGGAATCCCCGCGACGGCGATGATGTCCCCTGGCCCCGCAGACTCGGCCGGCACGCGGTCGAGCGCAGCCGTTAGGTAGAGTTCGGTGATTTTTACCCGTTCAATGCTGCCGTCACGGCGGCACCAGGCGGCCTGCTGGCCACGTGAGATCGTCCCCGACATCACCCGGCACAGCGCGATCCGGCCCAGATACGACGACGCATCCAGGTTCGTCACCTGGGCGCGCAGCGGCGCGGCCGGGTCGTAGTGCGGCGGCGGGATGGTCTCGGCGAGGACCGCGAACAGCGGAGCCAGGTCCGGCGAGTCCGGCAGCGTGCCGTCGGCGGGCCTGGTCAGCGACGCGCGCCCCGCGCGGGCCGACGCGTAGACGATCGGGAATTCGATCTGCTCCTCGGTCGCGTCGAGGTCGAGGAACAGTTCGTAGCAGGCGTCGATGACCTCGGCGATCCTGGCGTCCGGCCGGTCGACCTTGTTGATCACCAGGATCACCGGCAGTCCCGCCTGCAGCGTCTTGCGCAGCACGAACCTGGTCTGCGGCAGCGGGCCCTCGCTCGCGTCCACGAGCAGCAGCACGCCGTCCGCCATGGACAGCCCGCGCTCGACCTCGCCGCCGAAGTCGGCGTGCCCGGGCGTGTCGATGATGTTGATGGTCAGGCCGTCACGGCTCACCGCGGTGTTCTTCGCGAGAATCGTGATGCCCTTCTCGCGCTCGAGGTCGCCCGAGTCGAGCACCCGGTCGGCGATCTGTGCGTTCGCGCGGAAGGCGCCTGACTGCCACAGCATCGCGTCCACCAGCGTGGTCTTGCCGTGATCCACATGCGCGACGATCGCGACGTTGCGCAGATCGTCGCGGGTGGCAGTGCCTGCGGCTCGGGCGGTGGCTGGCGGTGCGGGCATGAGAACGCCTGGGCTCCATCGGGGGTTCGCGGGATTGCCGCCGAATCTCGCGGCCCGCACAGTCTATTCGACGTGACGCGGCGTTCCGTGGGAGTCGCCCGGCCGTGGGTTGCGGGGATAGCGCAGCCCGGACGGCTCCGGGGCCTGCGCCATCGCAGCGGCAGGCGACCGGCATGAGGACGCCGGCCGGGCGGGCTCGCGCGGGCAGGCGGGCTCTCAGCGCCTCGCTGCCGGGGTGATCACAGGGCGCGCATCACGATCAGCGCGGTGTCGTCCGCGGGCGGTTCCGGCGCGAACTCGTTGACGACGCGCATGATCCTGGCGGCGACCGCGCCGGCGTTCAGGCCCGCGCATTCCGCGAACACGTCACTCAGGCCGTCGCCGTCGTCGAGCAGCTGCCCGGCCCGCCGCCGCTCCGTGACGCCGTCGGTGACGCAGAGCAGCACGTCACCCGGGCCGAGATCGACGGTCTTGCTGCGGAACGCGACATCGTCGAGCACTCCGAGCAGCGGCTGCGGGCTTACCGCAGGCTCTGGCTTGCCCCCTTCGCGCAGCAGCAGCGGCAGCGGGTGGCCGGCGCACACCAGCGAGACCTTCGCCACCGGCGCCCGCTCCGGCGAGCCGTTCGCGGCAGCGGTTCCGGCCGGGGCGGTGGCGCCGGCCCGCGCCGTGATGATCTCACCGTGCACCAGCGTGATGAAACGTCCGCGCGGGCCTTCGTCCAGGATCAGCCGGTTCAGCCGGTCGAGCACCGCAGCGATCCCGCGGCCCTCCCTGGCGAGGATGCGCATCGTGTACCTGGCGAGGCCGGTGACTGCCGCGGCCTCCGGCCCGGTGCCACACACGTCGCCGATCGCGAACCGCCAGCGGTCCTGCGCCACCGCGAAAACGTCGTAGAAATCGCCGCCGACCTCGTTTCCCTCCCCGGCCGCCGCGTACGCCACCGCGAGATCCACGCCGGGGACCTCGGGCACCTCGGGCGGCAGCAGGCTGCGTTGCAGCGCCCGGCTCGTCTGCAGCTGCTGCGAGTAGAGCCGCGCGTTGTCGAGCGCGAGCGCCGCGCGGCGGCTGAGATCCTCGACCATCTCGACCGACTCGCGCGGGAACCTGTCGCCGCACGGCCGGCCGATGACGAACGCGCCGAGGACCCGCCCGCGCGCCACAAGCGGGCAGCACCACCCGGCGTCCGAGGCGAAGCCGGCCGTGCCGCCGGGCAGCTCCGGTGTGGGCAGTCCGGCGAGCGACCAGCGGTGCGCGACCGGGCGCGACGGCACCTGCGGCGGCGGCACCCGGGCGAGCAGCGCGCCGAGCGCGTCCGCGACCGCCTCGTCGGAGTGCCACACGTAGGCCAGGCGCGGTTCGCCGTCGCGCCTGCCTGAGCCGCCCTCGCCGTCGGCCCGGTCGGCCACCAGGTAGACGGCGCACCACGTGGCCAGCCTCGGCACCACGAGCTGCGCGGCGAGCGCGATCGTCTTGTCCTCGTCGAGCGTGCCGGCCAGCAGGTCGCTCGCCTCGGCGAGGAAGCTGATCCGCCCTCGCCTGGCGCGCTCGAGCTCGGCGAGCCGCGCCCGTTCGAGCGAGAGCGCGACTCGGTCGGCGACCTGCTGCAGGCGGTCCCCGTCGGCGTGGGTGAACCGATCCGGCTCGGCCGCCACCGCCGCGAGAACGCCTGTGACCCTGCCCTCGGCAAGAAATGGCACCGTGACCAGGGATCGGGCCGGCTTGTCGCGCCCGGCAGGCACAGCCCTGGCAGACGCGGTGAACCTGGCCAGGTCGTCGTAGACCGCGGGCACCCGGCCGGGGCCGTCAGCGCCGTCCGGCATCTGCGCGACCCCGGCCGCCGAACTGGCGAGGCTGGCGAGCAGCTCCGGGCTCCCCAGGCCGGCCCCGGCCCGTATCCTCAGCTCGCCGTCCTCGTCGGCGACAAGCGCGTAAGCGGCGTCGGCGCCTGCCATGTCCCGCGCGGTCTCCACCGTGTGGCGCAGCAGCTCGTCGTAGCTGAGCCTGCCGATGGCGGCCAGCGGATCCTCCTCGGCGGGCACCGGCCGGATGCCGTCAGCGATGAGCAGGCC
>DATFVJ010000099.1:0-10139 GCA_035260365.1 Streptosporangiaceae bacterium | reverse complement strand
GGCCCGCCAGGACGCGAGCAGCTCCTCCTGGAGGGAGAACATCGTGGCGTGCTCTTCGGGGTCGGCGTGATCGTATCCAAGCAGATGCAAGATGCCGTGCACGCACAGCAGCTGGACCTCGTCTTCTGTGCTGTGTCCCTGCGTCTGCGCCTGCTTTGCGGCGATCTGAGGGCACAGGACCACATCCCCGAGCAGGCCGGGTACGGGCTCAGGCTCGCGCCCGCCACCCATCGCGCGCCCGCCGACCAGGTGCGGCGGCCGCAGCTCGTCCATGGGGAACGCGAGCACGTCGGTCGGACCTGGCTCGCCCATCCACCGCTGATACAGATCGGCCATGGCGTCCTCGCCGACCAGGAGGACGGACAGTTCCGCGAGCGGATGGATGCGCAGCCGGTCGAGCACGTGCCTGGCCACGGCGGCCAGCGCTACCTCGCTGACGGCGACGCCCGATTCGTTGGCGATGTCGATACTCAACGGGTGCCCGCCGCGGTCGATGCAACCACAGTCGATGCAGCTACAGCCGTCACGTTCACCGCCCACGCTTGCGCCGGCCGCGCTGGGCGTGCGGGTCCTGCTGGCCCGCCGCGAGCGGGCCAGCGGGCCTGCTCCGGGCGTCGTACCGTTCGTAGGCGTCGACGATGTTGCCGACCAACCGGTGCCGCACGACATCATGGCTGGTCAGACGCGTGAAGTGGATATCGTCGAGACCTTCCAGTATCTCCTGCACGACGCGCAGGCCGCTCGGCTGCCCGGCCGGGAGGTCAACCTGGGTGACGTCGCCCGTGACGACGACCCGTGACCCGAACCCGAGCCTGGTGAGGAACATCTTCATCTGCTCCGGTGAGGTGTTCTGCGCCTCATCAAGGATGATGAACGAGTCGTTCAGGGTGCGGCCGCGCATGTAGGCCAGGGGTGCGATCTCGATCGTGCCCGCCGACGTCAGGCGCGGGATGGAGTCTGGATCGATCATGTCGTGCAGGGCGTCGTACAACGGCCGCAGGTAGGGATCGATCTTCTCGTAGAGGGTGCCGGGCAGGAAGCCAAGACGCTCGCCTGCCTCCACGGCCGGCCTGGTCAAGATGATGCGGTTGACCTGCTTGGCCTGCAGCGCCTTGACCGCCTTCGCCATGGCGAGATACGTCTTTCCCGTGCCCGCGGGGCCGATGGCGAAGACGATGGTGTGGTGGTCGATCGCGTCGACGTAGCGCTTCTGGTTCAGCGTCTTCGGCCGGATTGTACGGCCGCGGGAGGACAGGATGTCCAGCGTCAGCACGTCCGCCGGGCGCTCCGCGCCGCCGCGGCGCAGCATCGAAACGCTCCGCTCGACGGCGTCGGCGGACAGTTCCGCGCCCGTGCCCAAAAGCTCGATCAGCTCCTCGAAAAGCCTCGTCACCAGCGCATTTTCTTTCGGATGCCCGGTGACCGTGATCTCGTTGCCGCGCACATGGATGTCGGCGTCGAAGCCGCGCTCGATGACGTGCAGTAGCTCGTCCCTCGAGCCGAGCAGGCTGACCATCGAGTGGTCGCCGGGAATCACAATCTTGACCTGGGACCGCACGTCCCTGGCGCTCGCCCGGCGTGACTGTGGCGTGACGCTCGCCTCGCGCGCCGCACTTACGACGGTCGTATCACCGCGGGTGCGGGGATCAGTCGATGAATCTGCCAATACTCGTTTCTCCGCCCGCTGTGCCGCCTGTGCTTCCCACAGATAGACGGCCCCGGCTTGGCGCTTGGGTGCCACTACATGTTAGGGCATGTCCCGCAGATCTCTGGTGGCGCGCATCGGCGCCCAGACGACGACCGGCGGCGTTGCCTATCCGGGTGGCCACGTCATGGCACGCCCGCCAAGTATGTGGGCATGCGCGTGGAACACGGTCTGGCCCGCGCCTGACCCGGTGTTGAACACCAGACGGTAACCATCCGCACTGACGCCCTCGGCGACCGCGACGCGATGCGCCTGGCTCACCACCTCGGCGAGCAGGCCGTCTGCCGCCTCGGCCAGCGCGGCGGCGTCTACGTAGTGGTCCTTTGGAATGACGAGCACATGAACGGGCGCCTGCGGATTGATATCACGGAACGCCAGCGTCCGGTCGCTTTCCAGCACCCGCTCAGCAGGCAGCTCACCAGCGGCAATCTTGCAAAACAGGCAATCGGGCACCCGATGATCGTAGCCGTGGTGCCCGCGGGCGGCGAACCCGCTCCGTGCGCGGGTGTTGGAATATGTTCGGAAGCCGCGACAGGTGGGGTTTCCGAACCTATTCTTTTCTCGTCCATGCTGGCGCAGCGCCCAGGAAGCTATCGTTTCCTGTACCGCGATACCCCGGCCCGGCCAGCGACCTATGGCGGTGAACAAGGCCAGTGACCTCTGGTGCGGGTGCCGCCGCTGTGATTACGATGCGTGAGAACGCTCCGCATTCACGGCATGGCGGCATACAGGGAGAGCGTGCCGCCAGGGGGACGGCCGGACAGGGGCGGCGAGCGGAGTCAGCAGGGGTGGCGCTGTAGCATGACTGAGCATCGGCGAGCGGTGGCCTTGAAGCTACCGACGAGTACTATTCGCCCGGCACGTGGTTCTCACGAGCGCGGCGGCAGCCGCGCGCCGCGGCCGGACGAGACCTTAGTCGACTCCGGTCCGGTCGGCCGGTGGCCCGGGTTCGACCGCTCGGTGGCAAACGGCCATGACGATTCGTGAACCGCACGGCAAGGCCGCGCGTCACACTGACGTGACCGAAACCCTTGTGGCGGAAACCGTTATGGGTTCGATCGCGACCGAGCGGGACGCCGAGGACGCGGTGTGCGCGCTGTACAGCGCGAACTACCAGTCGCTCGTGCGCTTGGCCGCGATCCTTGTCCGCGACGCCGCCACCGCGGAGGAGGTCGTACAGGACGCGTTCGTCGCGATGCACGGGGCCTGGGTGCGGCTGCGCGATACCGACAAGGCGCTTTCTTATCTACGGCAATCGGTGGTGAACCGGTCCAGGTCGGTGCTGCGGCACCGGGCGGTCGTGGACAAGTACGCGCCGAAACCAGCGCCGGACGCGCCGAGCGCCGAGCAGGGAGCGATCAGCCTGCTCGAGCGGTCGGCGGTCATCGCCGCGCTGCGGGCGCTTCCCGCCCGCCAGCGTGAGGCACTGGTGCTGCGGTATTACGCCGACCTGTCAGAGGCACAGATCGCCGGCGCGATGGGGATCAGCAGGGGGGCAGTGAAAAGTCACACGGCGCGCGGGATGGCCGCGCTCCGTACGGTCCTGGAGCGGGAGTCATGACAGAACCGGAAACCGAGTACGGCGAACGCCTGCGCCGCGCCCTGCGCGCGGCCGCAGACGGTGTCGTGCCCTCCGGGGATGGCCTTGAGCGCATCCGGAGCAGGATCGCCCATGAGCCGGCCAGGGACACCTTCGGCTTGCTCCTTGGCTGGCTGAGGTCCCTCGCCGCGGACGTCAGATCCAGCATGCCGGATATACGGTCCGTCTTGCCGGCCCTGAAGTCCTTGCTGCCGCTGGTCAAATCCGTGGCGGCCGCCATCGTGCCACTGATCAGTTCGCTGCGGGCAATCATCACCTCGGTCGTGGTGAGGCTGAAGTCCGTTGTGCCGGAGCGGCTGCGCGGCAGCGACGGCTGGCTGCGGCCGGTGCTCGCGACCGCGGGAGCCGTCGTCGTCGCGCTCATCGTCGCGCTCGTCGCCATACCTGGCTTCCGGCAAGGGTTCTATGCCGACTTCGGCGGGTCGGGCCCCGACACCTCAAGCACTCCGCCGGCGGGTAACCACGGAACGGGTGGCGCGGTACCCGGCGCGACCGGCCCGTCGACACCGGCCACGTCGCCGTCACTGGGCACGAGCACCGCGCCGGCCTCCCCGTGCCGCGCGAAGTCCACCCCGGCCGCGCACCTGTACACCAGCAGCCGCCCGCGCACGTGCCCGCGAGCCAGCTCGTCGCCCGCGCCCACACGCGCGGCCCTGACGCCGACGCCCACCCCGACCGCGACCGCGTCGCCCTCCCCGTCGCCGTCGCCCTCCCCCACGCCGTCGGCCACGCCCTCCCCGACGCCGACCTCGTCCGCACCCGCGACGGGAGGGTCGAGCGGAACGGCGACGCAGGCGACGACGCAATCCACGGCGACAGTGAAGTTACAGTGAGCGTGACGCCCTGAGCTCACCAGCGGTCCGTACCGCTGAGCAGGAGGGCGGCTGCCACCGCGCCGGCTGTCGAGGCGCGGAGGACCGACGGGCCGAGCCGGGCCGGTACCGCGCCCGCGGCGCCGAATGCCGCGCTTTCGGCGGCGGAAATGCCACCTTCGGGCCCGGCCACGACGACCACGCTGCCGGATGTGGGCATCTTCACATCGGCCAGCCGCAGGCTGGCGTCTGGTTCGAGCACGACCGCACGGGCCGCCCGCTGAATCATCCCGGCTACGCCAGCCGTTTCCGCGAGCGGCAGGACGTCGGGGATCCAGGCCCGCCGCGCCTGCTTGGCCGCCTCGCGCGCCGTGTCACGCCAGCGGGCGAGCGCCTTGTCCCCGCGCGCCCCCTGCCACGTCGGGATAGACCGCGACGCCGCCCAGGGCGCGATCACGTCCACGCCGACCTCGGTCATCATCTCGACGGCGAGCTCTCCCCTGGCGCCCTTCGGTATCGCCTGCACGACGACGATCGCCGGCTCGGGTCTCGGCTCGGCGCGGCGGCCCTCGACCCGCAGCTCCAGGCGTCCCGGCGTGGCCGTCGTGACCACACACTCGGCGACCTGCCCGGCGCCGTCGGTCACATCCACGCGCTCGCCGGGCCTGATTCTGCGTACGGTCGCCGCGTGCCGCCCCTCGGCACCTGACAGCACGACCGTGTCCGCGCGCAGCGCTGACGGCGCGGCAAGGAAAACGGGTGGGCTCAGGGCCGCCACCCGGGCCGATCGCCTGCCGCGGCGCGGCCGCGGACTGATCCGTCGCGGGCTAGCCGGCGGCCGGGCGGGCGGCGCCAGCGCGGGCCCACAAGACGTCCCCTACGACGCCCTCCACGACGACCGAGGTCCACCACACCACTACCGGCCGTTGAACGCGTCGCGGAGCCGGGAGAAGAAACCGTGCTGCCCGGGCGCGAACTTACCTGGCGGCGCCTCCTCGCTGCGCAGGCGCGCCAGTTCACGTAGCAGGCGCTCCTGCTCCGCGTCCAGCTTGGTCGGCGTCTCGACCGTCAGGTGGATCACCAGGTCGCCGCGGCCGGAGTCGTTCAGGTGCTGCATGCCCTTGCCGTACAGGGGGATCGACTGCCCCGTCTGGCTGCCCGGCCTGACATCCACCTGCTGCTTGCCGTCCAGCGTCTCCACCGACAGCGCCGCGCCGAGAGCGGCCGCGACCATCGGGATGGTCAGCGTGCAGTGCAGGTCGTCGCCGCGCCGTTCGAAGATCGGATGCGGCCGCTGCACGATCTCGAGGAACAGGTCACCGGGCGGGCCGCCGCCGGGGCCGACCTCGCCCTCGCCGGCCAGCTGGATATGCGTTCCGTCCTCGACGCCGGCCGGTATCGGCACCTTGATGGTGCGCCGGGTGCGGACCCGGCCGTCCCCGTCGCATTCCGGGCACGGATGGTGGATCACCGTGCCGTGGCCGCCGCACCGTGGACAGGGCCTCGTCGTCATCACCTGGCCGAGGAAGGACCGGGTGACCTGGCTCACCTCGCCGCGCCCGCCGCACACCTCGCACGTGTCCGGGTGCGTACCCGGCGCCGTGCCCTCACCCGAGCAGGTGGGGCAGACAACCGCGGTGTTGACGACAAGCTCCCTGGTCGTGCCGAACGCACACTCGGCCAGGTCAAGCTCGACCCGCAGGGTGGCATTGCGGCCTCTTCTGGCCCGGCTGCGCGGCCCGCGTGCGCCCGCTCCCGCCCCGAAGAACGCGTCCATGATGTCGCTGAAAGGAAATCCCGCGGCGAACCCGCCAGGCCCGGCCGCGCCCGATGGCGCGAACGGGTCGGCGCCGAGATCGTACATCTGGCGCTTATCGGCGTCGGACAGCACCTCGTACGCCTGGGTGATCTCCTTGAAGCGTTCCTGAGTCTGCGGGTCCGGGTTCACGTCAGGATGCAGCTCACGCGCCAGTCGGCGGTACGCCTTCTTGATCTCGTCCTGGCTGGCGTCGCGGCGAACGCCGAGCGCGGCGTAGTAGTCGGTCGCCACTACGAACCCGCCAGAATCTGGCTCACGTAGCGTGCGACGGCCCGCACGGCCGCCATCGCGCCCGGATAGTCCATCCGCGTCGGCCCGAGCACACCGAGCCTCGCCAGAGCCTGATCCGCTCCGCCATAGCCGGTCGTCACCAACGATGTGCCTCGCAATCCCTCGACCGGGTTCTCCGCACCGATCCGCACGGTGACCGACGAGGGTTCTGCCACCTCACCGAGCAAGCGGATGAGCACGACCTGTTCCTCGAGCGCCTCGAGGACCTCACGCAAGCCAATCGACAAGTCCGCGGCGGCCAGGTTCGCCGCCCCGCCGAACACGACCCTCCCGTCGTGGTTCTCGACCAGCGTCTCCAGGATCACCGAGAACACCGCCGCCGCGTTCGGCCTGGCGGTGGGGGTAAGCGTCTCGGGCAGCCGCGAGACGATGCGCGGCACATCCGTGATCCACTTGCCGTCGAGCGAGGCATTGAGCACCGCACGAAGATGCGCCACCTCCTCGTCGGCCATCGCGCCAGGAAGATCGACCGACCGCTGCTCCACCCGGCCGGCACCGGTGATCAGGACGAGCAGCAGCCGCCGGCCGGCGAGCGGCACGAGCTCGATGTGCCGGACGGCCGACCTGGTCAGCGACGGGTACTGCACCACCGCGACCTGCCGGGTCAGCTGGGCGAGGAGCCGCACGCTGCGGGTCACCACGTCGTCGAGGTCGTACGCACCCGCGAGGAAGGTCTCGATGGCCCGGCGCTCGGCCGCCGATAGCGGCTTCACGCCGGACAGGCGGTCCACGAACAGCCGGTAACCCTTGTCCGTCGGAACGCGGCCCGCGCTCGTGTGCGGCTGGGTGATGTAACCCTGCTCCTCGAGCACCGCCATGTCATTTCGGATCGTCGCCGGGGACACGTCCAGGCTGTGCCGGTCGACCAGGGCCTTCGAGCCGACCGGCTCGTTGGTGGACACGTAATCCTCGACGATTGTGCGCAACACCTCTAGCTTGCGGTCGTCGAGCACGTACTCACCTCCCTGGCACTCATAGATCCCGAGTGCCAAGTGTATTGCGCAATCGAGGCTCCTTGACAGTGGACATTCCGTCCCCTGGCATCTCCTACTCTCTGAACCAACTCCACCCGGGGTGCGGCCGTTCCCGCCCGGCCGGGCCGGCGTTTGCTGTACGGTCCGGCGCGGGGTGACGGAAGCAGGCCGCTGGCGCCAGCGGCCGCCGGGCGGAGGGCGGTCATGCGGAGCAAGGACTACGGCCAGGACGTGCTCGGCGCGGGCCGGCGCGGGTTCCGCGGCGGGCGCGGCCAGCGCGCCGACAGCGTACCGCAGGTCGAGGCCGCGGCCGGGCTTGTCGTGGAGACGGCGGACAGCAGCTTCTGCGGCGAGGTCGTGGCCTGCGACAAGCAGGCGGTGACGCTGGCGGACCGGTTCGGCAAGCGCCGGGTATTCCCGCTGGCCGAGGCCACATTTCTGCTCGAGGGCCAGCCCGTGACGCTGGTCAGGCCGGCCCCGCGCGGGCGGGCCGCGCCAGACCCGGGGCGGGCGCGGACGCCGTCGGGCTCACTTGCGCTGCCAACCGTGCGCGCGAGGGTGGCCAGGGCCAGCCGGATCTACGTCGAAGGCAGGCACGACGCCGAGCTCGTAGAAAAGATCTGGGGCGACGACCTGCGGATCGAAGGCGTCGTCGTCGAGTACCTCGAAGGCGTCGACCATCTGCCCGCGCTCGTCGCCGCGTTCGCTCCGGGGCCGCAGCGCAGGCTCGGCGTGCTCGTCGACCACCTGGTGCCCGGGTCGAAGGAGAGCCGCATCGCCGCCCAGGTCAGCTCGCCGTACGTGCTCGTCACCGGGCACGAGTTCGTGGACATCTGGCAGGCGGTCAAGCCGTCCGTCCTCGGTATCAGCGGCTGGCCGGAGGTCCCGCGGGGCACACCGTGGAAGGAGGGCGCCGCGGCGGCGCTCGGCTGGGGAGGCGGCCCGGGCGCCGATTCCGGTGCCGCATGGCGGCGCATTCTCGCCGCGGTCCACACGTACGCTGATCTGGAACCCGGATTGCTACGCAGCATTGAGGAACTTATTGACTTCGTCGCCGCGTCGGAATAGAGGAGGCAACATTTTGGGCGGCCATCAGCCGTGATGGGGTGGGTGCAGCGGTGAGCGAGAGGCACTGGAGGCCATGAGCAGCCATTCGACCGGACCGTTCGATCCGATCGCGCAGGCGCCGGACCCCGACGATTCTGATCCGAAGCCAAAACTGCCGCGCAGGCCGGTCTCCCGGCCACCGAACGGTCCGCAGAACGGGGCCTTCACCGGACCGCCGAGCGGTTCACTGCGCGACGCGTTCACCGGGCCGCCCAGCGGGCCCATCACCGGGCCGCCGAGCGGTCCTATCGCCGGGCCGTTCACCGGACCACCGAGCGGGCCGCTGGCCGCCCCTCCGGCCGGGACGTACACCGGGCCGGTCAGCGGGCCCATTCCGGTGGATCACCGATTTCGCACCGGCGCCGAGCCACCCGACCATCACCACGAGGCGGTGCACCCGGACGTCGCAGCGGCCGCGGCGGCGCACCACGAGCCCGGCCGCGGCGCCGCCGGATACCGCGCGGCAGCGCCCATGCCCACCAACGGTCCCGGCCTGATGTACGGGCAGGCAGGCGACGACGACCAGCTCTGGGCCATGATGGCCTACCTCGGCATGATCTTCTTCGCATTCCTCCCGCCGCTCGCCGTCTACCTGCTCAAGCGGCACGAGTCGCGGTACGTGCGCTGGCACGCGGCCCAGGCGCTGAATCTGTGGATCACCGCGTTCCTCTACACGCTGTCTTTCATGATCATCGGCGGTATCCTCGCGCTCGACACCATCGCCACGGCATTGTCGGTCGGCATCCCGCTGATCGCGGCGACCGGAATCGTCATGCTGTTCTACGCGGTCAGGGCGGCCGTCGCGGCCGGCCGCGGCGGGCTCTACCAGATGCCAAGCTGGATCAGTGTCCCGATGGTGAAGTGAGGGACCGCGCCGTCAGTCCGTGAGGTCGCGGACGACGGCGTCAGCGAGCAGCCGCCCGCGCCTGGTGAGCACCACCCGGCCGGCCCGGTAGGCCGCCGGGTCCGCGAGCCCGTCCGCCACCGCGCGCTGCGCCGCGGCCCGGCCACCCGGGCCGAGCAGGCAGACCGGGCAGCCGCTGGCCAGCCTGGTGCGCAGCATCACCCGCTCGAACCGACGCTGATCGGGCGTGACAACCTCGCGCGCGTGCCCGGGGCTCACCCCGGCCGCCAGCCGCGCCGCGAAGGCCGCCGGGTGCTTCACGTTCCACCACCGCGTCCCGCCGACGTGACTGTGCGCGCCGGGCCCGATCCCCCACCAGTCACCGTCGGTCCAGTACAGCAGGTTGTGGCGGCACCTCGCCGCCTCCCCCGCGGCCCAGTTGGATATCTCGTACCAGCGGAGGCCCTGCGCCGCGAACATCTCGTCCGCCGCCAGGTAGCGGCCGGCCATGACGTCGTCGTCGGGGGCCGGCAACTCGCCGCGCGCGATCCTGGCGGCGAGCCTGGTGCCTTCCTCCACGATGAGCGCGTACGCGGAGACGTGGTCGGGCCCGGCGCCGAGCGCTGCCTGCACGCTGCGCGCCCAGTCCCGGTCGCTCTCGCCGGGTGTGCCGTAGATCAGGTCCAGGTTCACCTGAGTGAACCCGGCGGCGCGCGCCCACGCCACGCACTCCAGTGGCCGGCCAGGGGTGTGCACGCGGTCGAGGACCGCGAGCACGTGCGGCGCCGCGCTCTGCATCCCGAACGACATCCGGTTGATCCCCTGGGCGCGCAGCGCGGACAGCGATCGCTCGTCCACCGTTTCCGGGTTCGCCTCCGCCGTGACCTCGGCGCCCTCCGCGAACCCGAACTCCGTCCCGACCGCGGAGACTATCTTCCCAAGATCGGCGGGCGGCAGCACGGTCGGCGTGCCGCCGCCGAAAAACAC
>DATFVJ010000098.1:0-2739 GCA_035260365.1 Streptosporangiaceae bacterium | reverse complement strand
ATCCCGCACAAGTGATTGACACATCAATGTTGACACGTCAACCATCGTGAATATGATGGACGCGTCAACAAGGAGGTGTGTGATCGTGGGAGCTGGCGACTCAGCGGCCGGCGCGGCAGTGCGGCGGCGGATGACGTCCCGTGAGCTCGCGATCTGGCGTTCGCTGCTCGATACGACGGCCGAGCTTCGCCGGATCCTGGGCGCGGAGCTGCAGGATTCTGGTGTGTCGCCCGCCGACTACCAGGTCATGCTGGCGCTGTGGGAAGCAGACGGCACGCGGCTGCGATCATCTCAGCTGGCGGCGAGCATCGACTGGGAGCGAAGCCGGCTGTCCCATCACCTCGCCCGGATGGAGCGACGTGGTCTGATCCGCCGCGACGGCTGCGCCACCGACAGCCGCGGCGCGGAGGTCTCGCTCACCGAAGACGGGGCGCGGGCGTTCCGCCGCGCAGGTGTGCCCCACCTGCGGGCCATCAAGAAGCACTTCGCTGACGCCCTGACGCCCGGGCAGTTCGAGGCGCTGGCCGGCATCTTGCAGGCGTTGCAGAACCACCTCCACGGAGCACTGAGTGCCGCTCGCGCCGGCGGTGGTGCTTCATGACTGCCGCAGCGCCGTCGTCGGCCCGGTTGCCGCGGATCGCCGTGCTCGGTGTGGGCCACTCGGGGCCGGTGATCGCGCGGGTCGCGATGGCCGCCGGCTACCCGGTGTCGATCGCGGCCTCGGGTGACCCGGCGAACATCGAACTGATCGCACAGGTGCTGGCACCGGGGGCCGAGCCACGATGGGCCGCCGACGCTGCCCGCGAGGCAGGCATCGTGGTGCTCGCGATCCCGCTGCACAAGTTCGCGACGCTGGACCCTGCCCTGGTGGCCGGCAAGCTCGTCGTCGACGCGATGAACTACTGGCCAGCCGTCGACGGCGTTCAGGAGCTGTTCGAAGATCGCCGCCGCGGCAGCAGCGAGATCGTCCAGCGCAGGCTGGCCCGGTCCACCATCGTCAAGACCCTCAACCAAATCGGCTACCACGACCTGGAAGACGAACGCCGGCCCGCGGGCTCGCCGGACCGCCGCGCGCTCGGCGTCGCCAGCGACGACCCAGGCGCGGCCGACGTCGTGGCGGAACTCATCGACCGCATTGGTTACGACGCCGTCCGGCTGGACAGCCTGAGTGCGGGCCGCCTCCTCGAACCCGGCGGCCCCGTCTTCGGTGTACCGGTGCGCCGGGCCGAGTTCGAGCTGGCCGTACGCGCCGAAGCCGCATAGCGCAGCCCCGGCCAACCCCATCTCACACCAGAGAAAGATTCGACGTGACCACAGCACCTTCAGACGCCGCAGCAGCCACCGCGGGCGAACCCGCGCGGTTCCCGCTGGTCCTCGGCCTCGACACGTTCGGCGACGTCACCCACGACTCCGGCGACCGCCCGCTGTCGCATGCCCAGACGATCCGGAACGTCGTCGAGCAAGGGGTCCTCGCCGACCAGGTCGGCGCGGACTTCTTCGGGATCGGCGAGCACCACACCGATGACTTCCCGATGCCGGCCGCCGACGTGGTGCTCGGCGCGATCGCCGCGCGCACGACCCGGATCCGCGTCGGGTCCGCCGTCACGGTACTGAGCTCCGACGACCCGGTCCGGGTGTTTCAGCGCTACTCCACGCTCAACGCCATCTCCGGCGGCCGGGCCGAAGTGATCCTCGGCCGGGGTTCCAGCATCGACTCGTTCCCGCTGTTCGGTTACGACCTGGCCGACTACGAGGACCTGTTCGAAGAGAAAACCAACCTCTTCGCCGAGCTGCTCAAGGGCGGACCGGTCACCTGGCAGGGCAAGACCCGCGCGTCGCTGCACGACCAGGACGTCGTGCCGCACACCGAATCCGGGCCGCTCCCGGCGTGGATCGGCGTCGGCGGCAGCCCACAATCGGTCATCCGCGCCGCACACTACGGATTTTCGCTGATGCTCGCGATCATCGGCGGATCCCCGGCCCGTTTCGCGCCCTTCTCCCAGCTCTTCCAGCAGGCCCTGGAGCGCTTCGGACGGGCACCGCTGCCGGTCGGCGTGCACTCGCCTGGTCATGTCGCCGTCACCGACGAAAGGGCCCGCGACGAGTTCTGGCCCCGCTACCTGGAGGTCATCCGCGCCGTCAGCAAGACCCGCGGATTCGCCATCCCGACCAAGGAGTCCTTCCTGCGCGAGGTCGGGCCGCATGGAGCGCTCTACGTCGGATCGCCAGAAACGGTCGCCCAGAAGATCGCGGCAAACCTCACCGTGCTCGGCGCGAACCGCTTCGACCTGAAATACGGCATGGGCGGCCTCGCGCATCACGCCCTCATGACGAACATCGAGCTTTACGGCACCCAGGTCATTCCACGCGTCCGCGAACTCCTGGCGTAAGGGGCGTGCCACGGCGCGGAGCCGTTCGGTATCTGCATTCGGATTATTATCCCGAACGGCTGCCGCGGCCTGCCGCCCGGCGAGCAGGTGCTCGTGCACGCGCTGCGGTACTGCCCGGCAAGCCTGCGAACAGCAGGCATGCACCGTTTCCTGGCGGCGCGGGCAATTGCTCCTGGCAGTTCCGCCCGTTTGAGAGTGTTGCGACGAGGATCCGGAACGTTGCTGGTCCCGTCCCTGTGATCGGTTCCTAGCGCAGGAAGATGCGGCCGGTTCCGGTTCGCGCGTGGCCGACGATCGCGGCGGGTACGCCGGCCGCGGCCAGGCCGGTGACCGCGCCGGCGGCGCGGCC
>DATFVJ010000097.1:0-10447 GCA_035260365.1 Streptosporangiaceae bacterium | reverse complement strand
GGCGCCCGCCGACGGCGCAGGGGTTGAGCTGGCCGGGTTCGACCGGGTGGTATTCGACATGCTGGCTCCCTGGGAGTGCCTCGGCGTGGCCGGCCTCGCGCTCATTCCCGGCGGCGTCGTCTGCTGCTACGTCGCGACCACCACGCAGCTTTCCCGTACCGTCGAGGCGCTGCGCGCCCACGGCAGCTTCGCCGAGCCCGCCGCGTGGGAAACGCTGCTCCGTGGCTGGCACGCCGACGGGCTTGCCGTGCGCCCGGAGCACCGGATGATCGGCCATACGGGATTCCTGATCACCGCACGGCGGCTCGCGGACGGGGTCGCAGCGCCGATGCGGCGCAGAAGGACGTAACACCCCTTTTACCCGATACCGCGCGGACGGGTTGACCCGAGCCCGCGGAAGATGTGACGATCACGATTCGGCAGGACAGGGTGGCTCAAATCGGCTCCGGAGTCAGCGTAATTTGACCGGCCACGACGCGCAGGTGTGGCCAGCGGAGGGAATGGAGGTGGGTAAGGCTCTGTTGGGCAGGTTACGGCAGGCTCCTTGATAGGTAGGGTCTAGAGAAAGTCGGCTCTCGGAAGGGGGGTTGGGCGTGGCAGCTCGCGAAGACGACGTACGCGCCGCGCGGCATGAGCAGGAGGTCGCTGACCTCACCACGCAGATCTCCTTCCTCGAGGAAGAGGTCGCGGTGCTCAGGCGGCGGTTGTCCGATTCTCCCCGTCAGGTCAGGGCGCTCGAGGAGCGCTTGCGTGACGCTCAGGTCAACCTCGCGGCAGTCAGCAGTCAAAACGAACGGCTGGCGGGAACTCTCCGCGAGGCGCGCGACCAGATCGTCGCGCTGAAGGAAGAGGTCGACCGGCTGGCGCAGCCGCCGTCCGGCTTCGGCATCTTCCTCGAAACGCGCGACGACGGGACGGTCGACGTGTTCACCGGCGGCCGCAAGATGCGGGTGAACGTGAGCCCGGCCGTGGAAGTGGACGAGCTCAGGCCCGGCCAGGAGGTCGTGCTCAACGAGGCGCTCAACGTGGTGCTCGCGCAGGCGTACGAGACCGTGGGCGAAGTCGTGATGCTGAAGGAGACGCTCCAGGGCGGTGACCGCGCACTCGTGATCGCGCACGCCGACGAGGAGCGCGTGGTCCGGCTGGCCGAGCCGCTCCTTTCCGCCCCGCTGCGCGCCGGTGACGCGCTGCTGCTCGAACCGCGCAGCGGCTACGTCTACGAGCGCATCCCCAAGGCCGAGGTGGAGGAGCTCATCCTCGAAGAGGTTCCCGACATCACCTACGCCGACATCGGTGGACTCGGCCCGCAGATCGAGCAGATCCGCGACGCCATCGAGCTGCCCTACCTGCACGCCGACCTGTTCAGGGAGCACATGCTGCGCCCGCCCAAGGGCGTGCTGCTCTACGGGCCGCCCGGCTGCGGCAAGACGCTGATCGCCAAGGCGGTGGCGAACTCGCTCGCCAAGCAGGTCGCGGCGAACGAGGAGGGTAAGAGTTTCTTCCTGAACATCAAGGGCCCCGAGCTGCTCAACAAGTACGTCGGCGAGACCGAGCGCCACATCCGCCTGGTCTTCCAGCGCGCACGTGAGAAGGCCAGCGAGGGTATGCCGGTCATCGTCTTCTTCGACGAGATGGACTCGATCTTCCGAACCCGTGGTTCCGGCGTCTCGAGCGACGTCGAGAACACGATCGTCCCGCAGCTGCTCAGCGAGATCGACGGCGTCGAGGGCCTGGAGAACGTCATCGTGATCGGCGCGTCCAACCGCGAGGACATGATCGACCCCGCGATCCTGCGGCCGGGCAGGCTGGACGTGAAGATCAAGATCGAGCGCCCGGACGCCGAGGCGGCCAGGGACATCTTCTCCAAGTACGTCGTGCGCCGCCTGCCGCTGCACGCCGACGACCTGGCCGAGCACGGCGACTCCGCCGACGTCACCGTCGAGGCGATGATCCAGCGTGTCGTGGAGCGCATGTACAGCGAGACGGAGGAGAACCGGTTCCTCGAGGTCACCTACGCCAACGGCGACAAGGAAGTCCTCTACTTCAAGGACTTCAACTCCGGCGCCATGATCCAGAACATCGTGGACCGGGCCAAGAAGATGGCGATCAAGGAATTCCTTGAGACCAGGCAGAAGGGGCTGCGGGTGGCGCACCTGCTCGCCGCCTGCGTGGACGAGTTCAGCGAGAACGAGGACCTGCCGAACACCACGAACCCGGACGATTGGGCACGGATCTCGGGTAAGAAGGGCGAGCGCATCGTCTACATCAGGACGCTGATCTCGGGCAAGCACGGCACCGAGGCCGGCCGGTCCATCGATACCGTCGCCAACACCGGCCAGTACCTGTGAGCGGCACTGGCGTCGCACGAGATGTCGTGATCCGGACCCGTTGCGCTGTGCGGCTTACCGCCATGCGACATTAGGCTCTTTGCATGAGCGTGCGGCGGGTTATGGGCACCGAGACTGAGTACGGCATCGCCGTACCGGGTCAGCCAGGTGCCAACGCGATGGTGACATCGTCACAGGTGGTCAACGCGTACCAGGCGGCGACGGCGGCGCGCGCGCGGCGCGCCAGGTGGGATTTCGAGGAGGAGAACCCACTGCGCGACGCGCGCGGATTCGACCTCGCGCGCGAGGCGTCCGATCCGACCCAGCTCACCGACGAAGACCTGGGGCTCGCCAACGTCATCCTCACCAACGGTGCCAGGCTGTACGTCGACCACGCGCACCCGGAGTACTCGACGCCGGAGTGCACCAATCCGCTCGACACGGTCCGCTGGGACAAGGCTGGCGAGCGGGTGATGGCCGAGGCGGCCGCGCGCGCCGCGCAGATGCCCGGCGGCGCCGCGATTCAGCTGTACAAGAACAACACCGACAACAAGGGCGCGTCGTACGGCTGCCACGAGAACTACCTGATGCGCCGGGCGACGCCGTTCGCCGACATCGTGCGCCACCTCACGCCGTTCTTCGTCTCACGGCAGGTCATCTGCGGCGCCGGCCGCGTCGGCATCGGGGCGGACGGGCGGGGCAACGGGTTCCAGATCAGCCAGCGCGCCGACTTCTTCGAGGTCGAGGTGGGCCTGGAGACGACGCTGAAGCGGCCGATCATCAACACCCGCGACGAACCGCACGCCGATCCGGAGAAGTACCGCAGGCTGCATGTGATCATTGGCGACGCGAACATGAGCGAGGTCTCCACCTACCTCAAGCTGGGCACCACCGCTCTCGTGCTCGCCATGATCGAGGAGAAGTTCCTCGACAGTGACCTGTCGCTCGACGCACCGGTCGCGGAGCTTCGCGCCGTGTCACACGACCCGTCCTGCCGGCACCTGATCACATTGCGCAACGGCAGGAAGCTGACCGCGGTCCAGTTGCAGCTCGAGTATCTGGAGTACGCGAGGAAATACGTGCAGGACCGGTTCGGCGCCGACGCCGACGAGATGACCTCGGACGTGCTCGACCGGTGGGAGTCGGTGCTGAGCCGCCTCGCCACCGAACCGATGTCCCTGTCCGGCGAGCTCGACTGGGTGGCGAAGCTCGAGCTGCTCGAGGGGTACCGGACACGTGACGGGCTCGGCTGGGAGCACCCTCGGCTCCAGCTGGTCGACCTGCAGTACTCCGACGTCAGGCCGGATCGCGGCCTCTACAACCGGCTCGCCGCGCGTGGCCGGATGACCCGGCTCACCAGCGACGCGCAGGTGACGCGCGCCGTCGAGGAGCCGCCGGACGACACGCGCGCCTACTTCCGCGGCCGCTGCCTGCGGCAGTACGCGGACTCGGTCGCCGCGGCGTCCTGGGACTCGGTCATCTTCGACATCCCGGGCCGTGAGTCGCTGCAGCGTGTCCCGACGCTCGAACCGCTGCGGGGTACGCGCAAGCACGTCGGCGGGCTGCTCGACCGCTGCAGGACCGCGGCCGACCTGGTCGCCGCCCTGACCGGTGAGGACTAGTGTGCGTCCCGCGGCCTGAGCCTCGCATACGCCTCGAGGCTGACTGGAGCGCGCAAATTCCCTGATCTGCGGCTACGCCTTGCTGTGCAGGCAGCGGGCCTGCCGCCGGTGCAGATTTCGAATGAATTCCGGTACTCCGCGCGAGGGTTGGGCCGGGCACGACCGGGCGAGGATAGCTTTGAGGCTGGGACGATTGCCCCGCAGACGGAGGTAGCAGTATGGCGACCAAGGACACCGGTGGTCAGCGGCAGACGACCCGGCGGGCCGAGGAGGTCGAGGAGACAGAATCGCAGGTCAACGAGGATGTACAGGAGCGGCAGGAGAAGCTCTCTGAGGACGTTGACGCGATACTCGACGAAATCGACGAGGTGCTCGAGGAGAACGCGGAGGAGTTTGTCCGCTCGTACGTGCAAAAGGGCGGCCAGTAGAGATGGTCCCGGGCCGGCGGGTTCGCCGTGGGCGGACAGCGCGGCGGATGATGCGCGTCCGCGACCGTCCGTCCGCCGCAGTAGGGTCTGGACAGGTACTGACTGATTGATAACGACTGGGTCGGACACGACTCGGACGCGGCTGAGAGGAGCCTCGTGGGATCTGGCTTCGACGGCGCAGGAACGTTCCTCGGCGCCAATACCTCGTCGTTCACTGAGTTCCTCACGTCGTATTCGCCTGGCCTGTTGCCGGGGAACCGGCCGCTGCCCGCCGGGCTGACCGGAGGGCTCGCTGGCGGCCTGCCAGGAGGGCTGCCCGCGGCAGCCGTCGCGAACATTCCGCACGGCACAACGATCGTCGCGGCCGCTTGCGACGTCGGCGTCGTCATGGTCGGCGACCGTCGCGCGACGGCGGGCAACCTCATCGCGCAGCGCGACATCGAAAAGGTGTTCCGCACGGACGACTACTCGTGCGTCGGCATCGCGGGGGTGGCCGGTATGGGCATCGAGGTGGTCCGGATCTTCCAGGTCGAATTGGAGCACTACGAAAAGCTCGAGGGCCGTGCGCTGTCACTCGAGGGCAAGGCGAACCGGCTGGCCACGATGATCCGCGGGAACCTGGGCGTCGCCATGCAGGGCCTCGTCGTGGTGCCGCTGTTCGCCGGCTACGACGAGGACCGCGGGATCGGCCGCATCTTCAGCTACGACGTCGTCGGCGGCCGCTACGAGGAGCACAGGTTCCACGGCATCGGATCGGGCTCGGTCTTCGCCCGCGGCGCACTGAAGAAGATGTACCGCGACGGCATGTCGGCCGACGAGGCGATGCTCGCCTGCCTCCAGGCGCTCTATGACGCGGCCGACGACGATTCCGCGACCGGCGGCCCCGACCTCACCCGCCGCATCTACCCGGTGGTCGCGCTGGTGACCGCCGACGGTTTCCGGCGGCTGCCGGAGGAAGACACGAGC
The DNA here is from genome assembly GCA_035260365.1 of Streptosporangiaceae bacterium. GTDB lineage: Bacteria > Actinomycetota > Actinomycetes > Streptosporangiales > Streptosporangiaceae > DATFVJ01. The sequence goes on along the minus strand of DATFVJ010000097.1, from coordinate 5,104 downwards.
AGGTTCGTGCAGACCGTGATGGAAAGCCGGATGCGGTCGCCGGGCGGGCCGATAGCTCAGCTGAGCTGACCCGCGGGCTGTGTCGTCCACGAACGCACCACGAAGATCACAAACAGCCGAGCTCCCACAACGCAGCCGGGCCGGAAAGGAACGTGACAGCGGTGTCCATGCCCTTCTACGTGTCGCCAGAGCAGGCGATGAAGGACAAGGCGGACTACGCGCGCAAGGGCATCGCCCGGGGCCGCAGCGGTCTCGTGCTCCAGTACCGCGAGGGAATCCTCTTCGTCGCGCCGAACCCGTCCCGTGCCCTCCACAAGATCAGTGAAATCTACGACCGGATCGCGTTCGCCGCGGTCGGCCGCTACAACGAGTTCGAGAACCTGCGCAAAGCCGGTGTGCGCTACGCGGACGTGACCGGCTATCTGTACGACAGGAACGACGTCACGGCGCGTGGGCTGGCGAACTGGTACGCGCAGGCGCTCGGGCAGATCTTCACCGAGAGCAACAAGCCCTTCGAGGTCGAGATCGTGGTGGCGGAGATCGGTGAGTCGGAGGAACAGGACCAGATCTACCGGATCACGTTCGACGGCTCGGTCGCCGACGAGCACAGGTTCGTGGCCATGGGCGGCCAGGCGGATCAGGTAGCGGGTGTGCTGAAGGACCGCTACGAAGACGGCATGGCGCTCAGCCAGGCCCTCAGCGCGGCCCTGGCGGCGCTGGTCGGCCAGGGCAACGGGCCGGAGATCGCGCCGAGCCAGCTCGAGATCGCCGTCCTCGACCGGACCAGGACGCATCGCACGTTCCGCAGGCTGACCGCCAGGCGCCTGGAGGAGCTGCTCGCCGAGGCTCGCTCGGCTGCGCCGGGCTCGGCCGGGAAAGCAGGCAGCACCGATGATCCGAAGGGTGGCGAGGCCGGCGCCGCGGGCTCCGCTGACGCTGCGGACGCTGACGCGGCCGGCCCGGATGAGGACGGCGCCGCGGGAGGGAACGGCTCAGGCGCCTCCGGCGGGAAATAGCCTGTTCCTATGGAGCGACGCATTTTCGGGCTCGAGAACGAGTACGGGGTCACCTGCACCTTCCGCGGCCAGCGCCGCCTGTCGCCTGATGAGGTAGCCCGCTACCTGTTCCGGCGCGTGGTGTCGTGGGGGCGCAGCAGCAATGTGTTTCTCCGCAACGGCGCACGCCTCTACCTGGACGTGGGCAGCCATCCGGAATATGCGACGCCGGAATGTGACAACGTCGTGGATCTGGTGGTACACGACAAGGCAGGCGAGCGGATCCTCGAAGGCCTGCTGATCGACGCGGACAGGCGGCTGCGCGAAGAGGGCATTGCCGGGGATATCTACCTGTTCAAGAACAACACGGACTCAGCGGGCAACTCGTATGGCTGCCACGAGAACTACCTCGTCGGGCGCCATGGTGAGTTCGGCAGGCTGGCCGACATTCTCATACCGTTCCTAGTCACCCGCCAGATCATTTGTGGCGCCGGAAAGGTGCTGCAGACCCCCAGGGGCGCGGTGTACTGCGTCAGCCAGCGCGCCGAGCACATCTGGGAGGGCGTCTCGTCCGCCACCACCCGGTCACGGCCGATCATCAACACCAGGGACGAGCCGCACGCGGACGCCGAACGGTTCCGCAGGCTGCACGTGATCGTCGGTGACTCGAACATGAGCGAAACCACCATGCTGCTCAAGGTCGGCGCCACCGATCTCGTGCTGCGAATGGTCGAGGCGGGCGCCGTGATGCGGGATCTCACGCTGGAGAACCCCATCCGTGCCATCAGGGAGGTGAGCCACGACATCACCGGCCGCCGCCGGGTGCGGCTCGCCAACGGCCGCGAGATGAGCGCGCTTGAGATCCAGCAGGAATACCTGGCCAAGGCGCAGGACTTCGCCGATCGCCGCGGCAGCGACCCGATCGCGAGCCGGGTGCTCGCGTTGTGGGAGCGCGCGCTGCGCGCCGTCGATACGGACAACCTTGATCTGGTCGCACGTGAGATCGACTGGGTGACGAAGTACCAGCTCATCGAGCGCTACCGGGCCAAGCACGACCTGCCGCTCGCCTCACCGCGGGTCGCGCAGCTCGATCTCGCCTACCACGACGTGCACCGCGGCCGCGGCCTGTTCTACCTGCTGCAGAACCGTGGCGCGGTCCAGCGGGTGGCCCGGGATCTGGACATTTTCGAGGCTAAATCGGTACCTCCGCAAACCACGCGGGCGCGGCTGCGCGGCGAGTTCATCCGGCGGGCACAGGAGAAGCGCAGGGATTTCACGGTGGATTGGGTGCACCTGAAACTGAACGACCAGGCGCAGCGCACCGTGCTGTGCAAGGACCCGTTCCGCGCGGTAGATGAGCGGGTCGAAAAACTCATCGCCGGGATGTAGCGCTGGCCCGCGGCATCAGCGGCCGCCGATTCAGCGGAGGATCCCGGTGGGTCCGGGGGTTCGTCACCCCGGGACAGCAGGCCCCGGCAGACACGGCCGGATGTGAACAGTGCTCGCCGGCCACCGGTAGGCTGTCGGCGCAGCGGTTGCCGTCTCGGCCGTGCACCGCGACCCCTGCCCCGCCGGCACTGTCCATCACGAAAAGGTCATTTATGCGCCGCATCGCAGCACTAGCCCTACCAGTCGCCATCGTGGCCACACTGCTCGCCGGGTGCGGCGGCGGCAGTGCCCCCCCGACCGCGAATGTCAATGTGAACGTCACGGGGGCATTCGGCAAGAACCCCGCAGTGCACATCCCGAAGGTGAAGCCGAGCAGCCACCTCCTGGTCAAGACCGTGGTCAAGGGGAATGGCCCCCAGCTGGGCCAAGGCGACGTCTTTGTCGGCAACTACGTCGGTTACGTCTGGAGCGGCACGACATCCACGCTGAAGGTGGACACGTTCACCCAGCCGACGCCCTCGCTCTTCCCGCCGGGCGCTCAGCTGCTCAAGGGCCTCAAGCAGGCGCTGGTAGGCCAGCGAACCGGTAGCCGCGTCCTGGCCGTGATCCCGCCGGCGGACGGATACGGCGCCCAGGGCAACCCGCAGGGCGGTGTCAAGGCGACGGACACCCTGGTATTCGTAGTGGACCTGATCAAGTCGTACGCGGCGACGGCGTCCGCGGGCGGGCAGCAGGTTTCCACCGGCGGCGGCACCCTCCCGGCGGTCGGGAACGCGCAGGGCTCCGCGCCGTCGGTGACGATCCCCAATGCCGCGCCTCCCACGACGCTCGCGGTGCGCACCCTGATCAAGGGCACCGGCCCCAAGGTCGGGAAGGGCCAGCTCATCGTGGTGCAGTACGTCGGTGTGATCTGGGCGAGTAAGAAGCTCTTCGACTCATCCTGGCGTAACGGCGCACCGCTCGGCTTCACCGTCGGCGCGACACCCTCGCAGGTCATTCCCGGCTGGGACCTTGGCCTCGTGGGCCAGACCATCGGCAGCCGGGTACTGCTCGTCATCCCGCCCGCCGACGGCTACGGCAAGGCCGGTAACACGCAGGCCGGCATCAAGGGCACCGACACGCTCGTGTTCGTCGTGGACATCCTCGGCGCATACGGCCCTGCTGCCGCGTAGCAGCACACGGCGCGGCTGCGCCTGCTCCTGGTGGAACCGGACGCCCGTGGCCGGGGCATCGGCGCCCGCCTGGTCGCCGAGTGCACCGGATTCGCGAAGCGGGCCGGATACACCGAGCTCGTGCTGTGGACCAACGAGGTGCTCGCCCAGGCCAGGCGCATCTACGAGAAGGCCGGATTCCAGCTGGTGGATACGGCACCGCACCACAGCTTCGGGCACGACCTGGTCGGGCAGACCTGGCGCCTCGCACTCACGTGAGGCGCCACGCGGCAGCCGTTACGGATCTTGGGGGGGTGGGGCGAGCAGGCTGGCGGCGTGCCGTCCGGCGGCGGCGGCGGCGAGGAAGTACGCGAGATCCTCGTCGAGCCCGCGGCCCATCGTGGACAGCCGGACCGGGCAGGCCCGCAGCGTCTCGTAAAGGCCGTCCACGGGTACCCGCACCAGCGAATGCCGCCGGCCGAGCGGCTGTGCTTCCGCGTTGACCCTGGCGCCGAAGGGGCCGGGCAGCTCCGGCACGACCACGTCGGCGCGCGCGAGCGCCACCCGCCCGTACGCGGTCAGGCTGTGGTGGGAGATCCCGCGGTGCCGCTCGCGCGGATCGGCCTGGCTGACCCGCAGCGCGGCCACCGGGCGTCCGTGCAGCACGGCGGCGGCGTTGACCGCCTCACCGGCGGCCACGCCGGAAAACCCCCACCTGGTGCCGGTGCCGAGATTGCCCGGGCCCTGCGCCACGACCGCGAGATCCGCGCGCAGGACGTGCCGCGCCGCGAGCAGCCCGGTGTGCACGGTCACGGCCTCCAGATCGCCGCCGAAGGCCTGACCGACCGTCACCACGGCCGCGAGCCAGCCCGCCTGCCGGAGCTCGGCGCACGAGCGGGAGAACCACGCGGGCAGCGCGCCGCCGTCCAGCATCACGTAGGCAACCACCGCGCCGGGCCGCTCCGCGTAGCAGGCGGCGAGCACGGCGGGCAGCGCCGAGTGCAGGTCCGCGATCACCACCGGCATCCGGCCAAGGTCATCGGCGTCGCGCAGCACCTCGTGGTAGGCCGAGCCCTGCTCGTCCACGCCGAGCACGGTCGCCTGCAGCGGCGTGTACCGCGCCTTGACCAGGTGCCCCGGGCCTTCCGGGTCCGCGGGCAGCCGGCCCGGCACGGCGATGACCAGCGCGTAACCGCCGGTGCCAAGGCCGAGGTCAAGCGCTGTCGTGTTGAGCAGCACCCGGTCGCCGGGCTGCGGCCGCCCGGTCAGCTCGGGGTAGGCAAGCGCCCGGACCAGCGGGCCGCCGCGTTCGCCGTACCCGTCCGCGCGCCCGCCCGCGCCATGGTCCATGATTTCGTCTACGACCACGTCAAGTTCGGCCGCGCCCGGCCACTCCCGCCGCATCGCGGAAACCACGCCGCTCCGCCATCTGATCACGTTGGCAGGGTAGCGTCGGACTCGCGGAAGGGAGCGCCATGTCACGCCGGAAGACCGAGCGGCTGCTGAGCCTGGTTCTCTGCCTGCTCGCCGCGCGGCGTTACCTCACGGCCGAGCAGATCCGTGCGGCGG
>DATFVJ010000096.1:0-2635 GCA_035260365.1 Streptosporangiaceae bacterium | reverse complement strand
GCGAACGTGCCGGTCTTCATGGACGCCGTAGCGCCCGCGCTGCTCGTCGCGCAGGGCATCGGGCGGATCGGCAACTACTTCAACCAGGAGCTTTTCGGCGGGCCGACCAGCTTGCCCTGGGGGCTGGAGATCTCACTCGCGCACCGGCCACCCGGCTACGCGCACTACACCACGTTCCATCCGATCTTCCTCTACGAGCTGATCTTCGACCTGGCGCTCGCCGCGTTGCTCGTATGGCTCGGCCACCACAGGGGCGTCCGCCCGCCTGGACTGTTCGCCCTGTATGTGACGGGGTACTCGGCGTTCCGGATCTTCGAGGAGTCGCTTCGGGTGGATCCGTCAGAATACTTCCTTGGCCTGCGGCTGAACTTCTACGTCGCGTCCGCGCTTACCCTGTTCGGGCTCGGCTGGTTCGTCTGGACCCAGCGCAGGGCGAAAGCGGTGACGGATGCCTCCGCGCCGGTGCCCTCGCATTAAGGTGCCAGTCGCGCCGCGGCAGCCGTACTGTATTGCCCCGGGGGGATGACCCCCCTGCCGGGGGTCCGGGGGGTTGTCCCCCGGATTGGCAGGGCCCCCGCATCCACCGAGATCCACGGGACACACCCTGTCGTTGCCGCGTCTGCGGCAGCCGTTATGCTGCTGGCTCGGTGGCTATCTCCGACGTCGGATCCGCGGTGAACGAGGCGTCGCATGTGTTGCGGCGCGTCTTCGGCTACGAGTCGTTCCGGGCCGGCCAGCGGGAGATCATCGACCACGTCATCGCCGGCGGCGACGCACTCGTGCTCATGCCGACCGGCGGCGGCAAGTCGCTGTGCTACCAGATTCCCGCGCTGGTGCGCAAAGGCACCGGCGTCGTCGTCTCGCCGCTTATCGCGCTCATGCAGGATCAGGTCGACGCGCTCACCCTGCTCGGTGTGCGCGCGGCCGTCCTCAATTCCACCCAGGACGCCGGTGACCGCAGGCGGGTCGAGTCCGCGTTCCTCGCCGGGGAACTCGACCTGCTCTACCTGGCGCCGGAACGGCTGCGGGCCGAATCGGCGCAGCGGCTGCTCGACCGCGGCACGATCTCGCTGTTCGCGATCGACGAGGCGCACTGCGTGGCCCAGTGGGGCCACGACTTCCGGCCGGATTACCTCGCTCTGTCCACCCTGCACGAGCGATGGCCCGCGGTGCCCCGCATCGCGCTGACCGCGACGGCCACCGAGGCGACCCACGCGGAGATCGCGGCCAGGCTGAACCTGACGCGGGCCCGCCACTTCGTGGCGAGCTTCGACCGCCCGAACATCCAGTACCGGATCGTGGCCAAGGACGAGCCGAAACGGCAGCTGCTCGAGCTGCTGCGCACCGAGCACGCCGGCGACGCGGGCATCGTGTACTGCCTGTCCCGCGCGTCGGTGGAGAAGGCCGCCGAGTTCCTTGTCGTGAACGGAATCCAGGCGCTGCCCTACCACGCCGGGCTCGACGGGCGCACCAGGACCGCGAACCAGGCGCGCTTCCTGCGCGAGGACGGCCTCGTCATGGTCGCGACCATCGCGTTCGGCATGGGCATCGACAAGCCGGACGTGCGCTTCGTCGCCCACCTCGATCTGCCCAAGTCCATCGAGGGCTACTACCAGGAGACCGGCCGCGCCGGGCGGGACGGCCTGCCCTCCACGGCGTGGCTCGCCTACGGGCTGGCCGACGTCGTGCAACTGCGCAAGCTGATCGACACGTCCGAGGGCGACGACGCCCACCGCCGCCGTCTCGCCACCCACCTCGACGCGATGCTCGCCCTGTGCGAAACGGTGGCGTGCCGCCGCGGCGCGCTGCTTGCCTACTTCGGCCAGCCCGCCACGGCGTGCGGCAACTGCGACACGTGCCTGTTGCCGCCGCAGTCGTGGGACGGCACGGTCCCCGCGCAGAAGCTCCTGTCCGCGGTGCTGCGGCTGCGGCGCGAGCGGCACCAGAAGTTCGGTGCGGGCCAGGTCATCGACATCCTGCTCGGCAAGAAGACAGCCAAGGTCATCCAGCACGGCCACGACGGCCTGACGGTCTTCGGCGTCGGTACCGAGCTTGGCGAGTCCGAGTGGCGCGGTGTGGTGCGCCAGCTGCTCGCGCAGGGCCTGCTCGCCGTCGAAGGCGACTACGGCACGCTGGTGCTCACCGCCGGGAGCACCGAGGTACTCAGGGGGCAGCGCCAGGTCCTGCTGCGGCGCGAGCCGCCGCGGGCGGCGCGGGCGGCGCGGGCGAGCGCGGCCGCGGCCGGCCAGCCGAGCCGGGCCGCGCCCGCCGACCTGCCTGAGGCGGCCGCGCCGGTGTTCGAGCGGCTGCGCGCCTGGCGCGCCGCCACGGCCAAGCAGCAGGGCGTGCCCGCGTATGTGATCTTCCACGACGCCACCCTGCGTGAGATCGCCACCAGGTCACCGGAGTCCCTGGCGGAGCTCGGCGAGGTGAGCGGGGTCGGCGAGCACAAGCTGGCGAAGTACGGGCAGCAAGTCCTCGACACCCTGAGTGCGCGGGGTCACAGTGAGGCATGACCCGACCAGCGCTGCCGCCGAAGATCCTGCGCGGTCTCGACTTTGGCGCGCCGGCCGCGGAACGGGACATCGGCCGCGGGCTGGAGAAATACTTCGTCGAGTCCGCGGCGTACCGGCGG
>DATFVJ010000095.1:0-32738 GCA_035260365.1 Streptosporangiaceae bacterium | reverse complement strand
GCTCCACCTGGCCGCCCCGCGGTGGTCTCTCCGTCGACCACGATCGCGGCCAGGATCAACGGTGAGCTGCGCGACCTCGCGTGCCCGCTGGCGGACGGCGACATCGTGGAGGCCGTCGCGATCGGCAGCGCGAACGGCCGGGCGATCATGCGGCATTCGGCCGCGCACGTCATGGCGCAGGCGGTACAGCACCTCTTTCCCGAGGCGAAGCTCGGCATCGGGCCGCCGATCGAGAACGGCTTCTACTACGACTTCGACGTGAACCGCCCGTTCACCCCGGACGACCTGGCCGCGATCGAGCGGCAGATGCGGCAGATCATCAAGGAGGGCCAGCTTTTCTCCCGCCGCGTGGTCAGCGACACCGAGGCGCGCAAGGAACTGGCCGGCGAGCCGTACAAGCTGGAGCTGATCGGGCTCAAGGGCAGGGCGCAGAAAGACGGCGCGGCCGGCGCCGACGGCGTACCCGAGGAGGCATTTGTCGAGGTCGACGCCGCGGGCGGGGAACTCACCATCTACGACAACCTCGACGCCGCCACCCGCGACCTGCGCTGGAAGGACCTGTGCCGCGGACCCCACCTGCCCACCACGCGGCACATTCCCGCGCTCAAGGTGATGCGAAGCGGCGGCGCGTACTGGCGTGGCTCGGAGAAGAACCCGCAGCTGCAGCGGATCTACGGGACCGCGTGGGAGTCCAGGGATGCGCTCGCCGAGCACCTGCGGCTGCTCGCCGAGGCCGAACGGCGCGACCACCGGCGCCTCGGCGCGGAACTCGACCTGTTCTCGTTCCCGCCCGAGATCGGCGGCGGCCTCCCGGTCTTCCACCCAAGGGGCGGCGTGGTCCGCAAGGTCATGGAGGACTACTCGCGGCAGCGGCACGCCGAGGCCGGCTACGAGTTCGTCAACACTCCACATATCGCCAAGTCGACACTGTTCGAGGTGTCCGGGCACCTCGGGTGGTACGCGGACGCGATGTACCCGCCCATGGAGATGGAGGGCGCCAAGTACTACCCCAAGCCGATGAACTGCCCGTTCCACATCCTGGTCTACCGTTCGCGCGGGAGGTCGTACCGGGAACTGCCGCTGCGCCTGTTCGAGTTCGGCACCGTGTACAGGTTCGAGAAGTCGGGCGTGCTGCACGGCCTGACCAGGGTGCGCGGCCTTACCCAGGATGACGCGCATATCTTCTGCACCTGGGCGGAGATGCCGGCCGAACTCACGTCGCTGCTTCAGTTCGTGGTCGATCTGCTGCGCGACTTCGGCCTCACCGAGTTCGAGGCGGAGCTGGCGACCCGCCCGGACAAGTTCGTCGGCAAGGTGGAGCAGTGGGATGAGGCCGAGGCGGCGCTGCAGCAGGCGCTCGACGCCTCGGGGCTCCCGTACGTTGTCGCCGAGGGCGAGGGGGCCTTCTACGCCCCCAAGATCGACGTGCACGTGCGCGATGCCATCGGCCGCCGCTGGCAGTTGTCCACCCTCCAGGTCGATCTGCAGCTTCCACCGCGCTTCGAGCTCGAATATCAGGCGGCGGACGGGTCGAGGCCCACGCCGTGCATGATCCACCGGGCGCTCTTCGGCTCGGTGGAACGGTTCTTCGGCATCCTCCTCGAGCATTACGCCGGCGCGCTCCCGCCGTGGCTGTCACCTGTTCAGGTGACCGGGATCCCGATCGCGGACAGCCACGTGCCGTACCTGGCCGGGGTCGTGGCCGCCCTGCGCGAGCGGGGAATCCGGGCCGAGGTCGACGACGGCGACGACCGGATGCAGAAGAAGATCCGCAACGCGCAGCGGCAGAAGGTGCCGTTCATGCTGCTGGCCGGCGACGCGGACGTGGCCGCGGGCGCGGTGTCGTTCAGGTACCGCGACGGAACCCAGCGAAATGGCGTCCCCGTGAGCGAGGCGGTCGAGGAGATCGTGCAGGCCGTCGAAAGCCGCATCCAGGTCTGAACCACCGCCGACCCGGACCGATCGCGGGCGGGTCGCAGGCGCTCGCCGCTGGGCTGTCCGCCGTCACCTCGTTACGAGGTGACGGCGGAGTTCTCTTCGCCGCGGCTCGCGTGGTCTGCGGCGTGCGTGCCCGCGGCGTGCGTGCCCGCGGGGCGCTGCGGCATGGCCACGTCGTCGACGGTCACGTTGACCTCGGCGACCCGCAGGCCGAGCATGTGGCTCACCGCGCGGGCCACGTTGGCCTTCACGGCCTTGGCCACCTCCATCACGACGGCGCCGTACTCGATCACGATCATCACGTGGATGGCGACCTGCCGGTCCTCGATCCGGGCGTGGACGCCCGGTATGCTGCGCCTGAGCCCGGCGTGGTCGCGGGCCCCGTCGAGGGCCCGCGCGGCCTTGCCGCCGAGATCGGCTACTCCGGTCACCTCGACCGCGGCCAGGCCGGCCACCTTCTCGACCACCTCATCTTCGATCTGCACACGCCCCTTCACGACGGCGGCGGGCAGCGGACCCGCGGACGTGACCTGCTCCGCGACGGACGCCGGGGCGGCCAGCACCATGATCTCGTCGTCGGGCGCCGACGGCGTCGCGGCCTGGCTGTAGCTGCCGGTCGCCGGCCGGTCGTACGCACCCGTTCTGGCTGACCCGTAGCTGTCAGGCCGGGCCGCACCGTACGCCTCGGCAGGCGGGCGCTGCGGCGCCATCCCCATGCGCGCCTGCGGCGCGCCCGCGCCGGCCGGCGCCTGGCGCACCGGCTGCGAAGGATCCGCCGGCGGTGGGGAAGCCGCGGACGCCGCGGCCGGCGTGATCAATGGCTGCGCCGCGGCCGCGGGTGGCTGGGATGACACCGGAGCTTGGGGCAGTGGATCGAGCGCGGGCGCAGCTTCTGCCCCCCGCTCGTGATAGGGCACGGTGGAGGTCGCCTGCCGATGACCGCGCCCGTAGTCGTACGCCTGGATACTGCTTGCGGACATCTCGCTCACGGCGACCTCTCTCGCTCCCGGGCGCGGTGCGGAGGCTGCTCGGCAACCCCGGCGGCAAACCTCTGGCACGCAGCATTGTCCCTTCGCGGCGACCCGTTTACGGGTGAATGGACGACTTCGCCGTGATCTGCGGTACCCGGGTGTCACGTGGCGCGCTGCGGCCGCGCCCCTATGCTGCATTCATGGTGAACCGTGACGCGCCGGTACCGCGGACCCCCCGCAGCGGCCTGGACCCGGACCCAGTTCGGGAGCCGGAACCCGGAGCACCCGAGGACGCGCTCCTGATCCAGGACGGGACGGGAGATCCGGACGGCTTCAAGCGCATGTGGACTCCGCACCGGTTGGCTTACATCCGCGGCGACAAGACGGGCGGACAGGCGACGGAGCAGTGCCCGTTCTGCCACGTACCGCAGCTGCCCGACGAAGACGGGCTCATGGTCGCGCGTGGCCGGACCGTCTTCACCGTCCTGAACCTCTACCCGTACACCAGCGGTCACCTGATGGTGTGCCCGTACCGGCACGCCGCGGACTACACCGAGCTCGACGAGGCGGAAACGGCCGAGCTTGCCGATCACACCAAACGGGCGCTCCAGGCGCTACGTGAAGCCTCTGGCGCGCAGGGGTTCAACGTCGGCATGAACCTGGGTGGAGTCGCGGGCGCCGGCATCGCCGGGCACCTGCATCAGCACATCGTGCCGCGGTGGGGCGGCGACACGAATTTCATGCCGGTGGTCGGGCAGACACGAGTGCTCCCGCAGCTTCTCCGCGACACCCGCAAGCTCATCGCCAAGGCGTGGCCATCCGGCTGACCGGCTGACCGCGGCGGGCGCTGCGCTGGGCGGGTCAGCCGTCCTTGGCGGCGCTCACCACCTTGTCCGCGAGGTGCGAAGGAAGCGGCTCGTGACGCAGGTACGACCGGGTGAACGTGCCGGTGCCCTGTGACATCGAGCGCAGGTCGATGGCGTAGCGGGTGATCTCGAGTTCGGGGATCTCCGCCTTGACCAGGGTCCGCCCGCCGGCGACCGACTCGGTGCCGAGAACCCTGCCCCGGCGGGACGACAGGTCGGACATCACCGCGCCGACGTAGTCGTCAGCTACGAGTACCGACACCTCGTCCACGGGTTCGAGCAGCAGCACGCCCGCCTTTTCCGCGGCGTCCTTGAGTGCGAGCTTGCCGGCCTTCTGGAACGCCATGTCGGACGAGTCCACCGAGTGTGCCTTGCCGTCGAACAGCGTGACCCTGATGTCCTCCATCGGGTAACCAGCCACCGCGCCCAGCTCCATCTGGGCCCGCACGCCCTTCTCGACCGACGGGATGAACTGCCGCGGCACGACGCCGCCGACGATCTTGTCCACGAACTCGAACCCGGCGCCGGACGGCCGGGGCTCGATCTCGATGTGGCAGATCCCGAACTCACCGTGGCCACCGGTCTGTTTCACGTTCCTGCCGAGACCATGGGCCTTGCCCGCGACGGTCTCCCGCAGCGGCACGCGCAGCTCCACCGTCTCCACCTCGACGCCGTACCTGTTCGCGAGCCGGTCGAGCAGAACGTCCGCGTGTGCCTCGCCCATACACCACAGGACGAGCTGACGGGTTTCGGCGTTCATTTCCAGGCGCAGCGTCGGATCCTCGGCGACCAGCCGCGCAAGCGCCTGCGACATCTTGTCCTCGTCCGCCTTGGACCTGGCCTTGATCGCGATGGGCAGCAGCGGTTCTGGCATCGACCACGGCTCCATCAGCAGCGGCCGGTCCTTCTCCGACAGCGTGTCGCCGGTCTCCGCGGAACTCAGCTTCGCGATCGCGCAGATGTCGCCCGCCACGCACTGCGCGACGGTCCGCTGCTGCTTCCCGAGCGGCGAGGTGAGCGCGCCGACGCGTTCGTCGGCGTCGTGGTCGGCGTGCCCGCGTTCGGCCATCCCGTGCCCGGAGACGTGCAGCACGACGTCGGGACGCAGGGTTCCGGAGAACACCCGCGCCAGGCTGATCCGGCCGACGTAGGGGTCGGATGTGGTCTTGATGACCTCGGCCAGCAGCGGGCCCTTCGGATCACAGCGGAGCCCGTTCACCGCAGCGCCGTCGGTCGTCGTGACGGCCGCCATCGTGTGCTCGAGCGGCGAAGGGAACGCCTGCGTCATGACCTCGAGCAACTCGGCCATGCCGATCCTGTGCGGCGCCGAGGCGGCGAGCACAGGATAGAAGCTGCCCCGGGCGACGGCCTTCTCCAGGTCCTCGATGAGCACCTTGGCGTCGATCTCCTCACCGGACAGGTACCTGTCCATGAGGCCCTCGTCTTCGCTCTCCTGGATGATGCCCTCGATGAGGGTGCCGCGAAGCTCCTCCACCCGCGGCAGGTCACCGGCGTCCGGATCGGTTTCCGTGCGAGCTTCGCCCGAGTAGTCGTAGAACCGCTGGGTGAGCAGGCCGACGAGGCCACGTACCTCGCCGCGATCGCCAGCCACCGGAAGATACAGGGGAGCGACGCCGTCGCCGAACGCGTCCTGGCAGATCGAGAGCACCTCGTCGAAGTCCGCGCGCTGATGGTCCACCTTCGTGATCACCACGGCACGTGGCATCCCGACCGCCGCGCACTCGTCCCACAGCATGCGGGTGAGGCCGTCCACGCCTTCCGCCGCGGACACGGCGAAGAGCGCAGCGTCCGCCGCGCGCAGCCCGGCACGAAGGTCCCCTACGTAGTCGGCGTATCCTGGCGTGTCGAGAAGGTTGATCTTGATACCCGCATGTATGACGGGTGCGACGGTGAGGTTGACCGAACGCTGCTGCCTGACCTCCACTTCGTCGAAGTCGCTGACCGTGCTGCCGTCCTCGACGCGGCCGGTGCGCTGGATCGTTCCCGTGAACGCGAGCAGCGCCTCTACGAGCGTCGTCTTGCCTGCTCCCGAGTGGCCGACCAGCACGACGTTCCGAGCGCCGTCGGGCCGGTCGGCCACGGGTGCCCTGCCCGCGGCTCCCGCGGTTCCTGCCTTGTCCGCCACCAGCATCGCCTCCTGCCGTGTTGTGTGTTGTTCACCTGCCGGTGTGTTCACCCTTTACCTGCGGGCGCCGTTACCACAACCCCTGACCCGGAATCACCGGGTGCGCCCCAATCGCGCGCCTGGCCGGCGGGCTCCCTGACCCATCCCGCGCGCAAGCTCAGGCATAGGATCGGACGGCCATGCTCAACGCCTTGCGACCCGCCCTGGACCGGGTACTCCTGCCGATCGGACGCGTCCTCGCGCGTACCGGCGCGACGCCGAACGAGATCACGGTGGTGGGTACGGTCGGCGTTTCCTGCGGCGCGCTCACCCTCTTCCCGACCGGGCACCTGTTCGCTGGCACCATGGTGTGTACGGTATTCGTCCTCACGGACATGTTCGACGGCGCCGTCGCGCGGGTGACGGGCAGCACAGGAGCGTGGGGAGCCTTCCTTGACTCAACGATGGACCGGATCGCCGACGCCGCGATCTTCGCCGGTCTGGTGCTGTGGTTCTACGCGGGCGGCCACAGCAGGCTGCTCGCGGGCGTCACGCTGTTCTGCCTGGTGGCAAGCCTGCTCGTGTCGTACGCGAAGGCACGGGCGGAGGGCCTTGGCATGCGTTGCGGCCCAGGGATAGCCGAGCGCCCCGAGCGGCTGCTCGTCGGCCTGGTCGCGACCGGGCTCTCCGGCCTCGGCGTCCCTTACGTGCTGACCGGCGGCCTGTGGCTGATCGCCGTCGCGAGCGTGGTCACCTTCGCGCAGCGGGTACTCGATGTCCGCCGGGGCGCGCTTGCCGCGCCAAGGACGTAGCTGTAGGGAGACGGTGTGGAAGCGCTGAGGGACCGCCTGACGTCGGCGGGTTACGCGCTCGGCTGGGCCGTGGTCAGAAGGATGCCAGCGGCGTGGGCGCGAAGCACGTTCATGCTGATCGCGGAGATCGCCTGGCGGCGCCAGGGCCGGGGCGTACAGCAGCTCGAGGCGAATCTGCGCCGGGTCAGGCCGGACGCCACAGGTCAGCAGCTGCGCGAGCTTTCCCGGGCCGGGATGCGGTCCTACCTGCGTTACTGGCTGGAGGTGTTCCGGCTGCAGACGATAGGGACGGACCGGATCGTCGGCAACACGCGCTCCAATGGCAGGGAACAGAAGGCGTTCGCGCTCATGGCCGAGGGTCGGGGCGTCGTCTTCGCGCTGCCGCACATGGGCAACTGGGAGCAGGCGGGCGCATGGATTATCGCGATCGGCCCGGGTTCGCTCACCACGGTAGCCGAACGGCTGCGCCCTGAGGCGCTCTACGAGAGGTTCGTGGCGTTCCGTGAGAGCCTCGGCATGGAGATCCTGCCGCTCACCGGCGGCGCGAGCCCATTCGGCGTGATGGCCCAGCGGCTGCGCGCCGGGTGTCTGGTCTGCCTGCTCTGCGACAGGGATCTGACCGCCAGCGGTGTCGAGGTGATGTTCTTCGGCGAGACCGCCAGAATGGCAGCCGGTCCAGCCGCCCTCGCCGTGCAGACAGGAGCGGCCCTGATGCCGGTCACGCTCTGGTTCGACGGTGATGACTGGTGCGCGGACATCAACGAGGAGATCCCAACTCCGCTGGAGGGCACGCGGAAGGAGAAGGTGGCCGCGATGACCCAGCAGATGGCCGGCGTCTTCGAGGCAGGCATCCGCGCGCACCCGGCAGACTGGCACATGCTGCAGAAGGTGTTCGTCGCCGACCTCGACCCCGACCGGCTCGCGGCGGCGTCGGCCAACTCTGCCCCGGCCGAGCCGCCCCGGGCCGCGCCACCTATGCCCGCCGCCGCCTCCGCTGGTGCGGGGACCGATGAGGTGACGGTGCGCCGCACCGACGGCGGGGGAAGCGCGAACGGCAAAGGGCCACACCGCGGCGTCAGCGGCGCCAGCGGCACCGAGGCCGGCGGCCCATGAAGGTAGGCATCGTCTGCCCCTACACGTGGGAGGTCCCCGGCGGGGTCCAGGCGCACGTGAAGGACCTGGCCGAAGCGCTGCGTGGCCTCGGGTACGAGGTCTCGGTGATCACGCCGGCCGACGACGACACCCCGGTTCCCTCGTACGTGGTGCCGGCCGGGCGGGCCATGCCCGTCCCTTACAACGGGTCGGTGGCCAGGCTCGCGTTCGGCTTCGTGTCCGCGAGCCGGGTCCGCCGCTGGGTCCGCGACGGCGGCTTCGACGTCTTGCACGTACACGAGCCCATGGCGCCGAGCCTGTCCCTACTAGCCTGCTGGGTCGCGTCAGGCCCGATTGTCGCGACCTTCCATACCGCGATGCTGCGGTCCCGGGTCATGCACGCGGCACACCCCGTACTGCAGACGGCGCTCGAGAAGATCAGTGCGAGGATCGCGGTGTCCGAGGCGGCGCGCAAGACGCTGGTCGAGCATCTGGGCGGCGACGCCGTGCTGATCCCGAACGGGGTCGCGGTGCAAAGGTACGCGGGCGCGACCCCGATGCGCGGCTGGCCGGGCGACGGCGGGGCGATCGGCTTCCTCGGCCGGATGGACGAACCGCGCAAGGGCCTGCAGGTCCTGCTCGGCGCCTTCGAGCTGCTTGCGGCCGAACGGCCCGCGCTGCGCCTGCTCATCGCCGGCCCTGGTGACGTGACCGAGGTGGCGGGCAAGGTCGCCGCGGAGCTGCGCGACCGCGTCGTCGTGCTCGGCCAGGTCAGCGAGGAGGTGAAGGCTCAGGTCTACCACTCGGTCGACGTGTTCTGCGCCCCCAACACCGGCGGTGAGAGCTTCGGCATCGTCCTCGCGGAGGCCATGGCGTCCGGTGCCGCCATCGCGGCGAGCGACCTTGACGCGTTCCGCCGGGTGCTGCGCGCGGGCCGGGCCGGCGAGCTGTTCGAGACCGGTGACCCGGCGGACCTGGCGCGGGCGGCCGGGCGGTTGCTCGACGACCCGCAGCGGCGCGCGGAAGTGTCGCACGCGGCGATGACGGCCGTGCGTTCCTACGACTGGTCGGTAGTCGCGCGCGACGTGGTCCGCGTTTATGAGACCGTGGTGCCCGGCGCCGACCGCGTCGCCGTCGCTCCGTGACCGCCGCGCGCGGGCGCGCGGGCGCCTTCGGAAGCTGATTCCAATCCCCGGCGTGGACAGCAGGGACACCAATGGATCGCGTGCTGGCCTACGTGGCGATCGTTGTCGCAATCGCCGTGCTCGTCGGTTTCTACGTGTCATGGCGCGCGACCAGGCTCGATCGCCTGCACGCGCGCGCCGAGGCGGCCCGCGCCAGCGTCGACGCGGCGCTGGCCAGGCGCAGCGCGGTCGCACTCGAGCTCGCCGCGTCCGGGCTGCTCGACCCGGCGACGAGCCTGCTCATCGCCGGTGCGGCGCATGACGCCAGGGCCGCGGGCCAGCTTCAGCCCATCGCGGCCACCGACGGCGAGGCGCAGCCACGCGAGCTCGCGGAGAGCGATCTTTCCCGCGCGCTTCGCGCCGCGTTCGGCCAGCCCGGCTTTCGCGAGTCGCTGACCGGCAAGGGCGGCGCGGACGAGTTGCTCGCCGAGATCGAGGCCGCTGGGCATCAGGTGTTCCTTGCCCGCAAGTTCTACAACGACGCGGTCGCCGCGACCCTGGCGGCACGCCGACGTCGGCTCGTGCGGCTGCTGCGCCTCGCCGGGGCGGCACCCGTGCCGGCGTTCTTCGAGATCGACGACGCGCCGCCGGCAGGTGGCGACGGCAGCGACGGCGCGGACATGCCCCGCCTCACCGGCTGATCCGCAGCATTCTGCATAACGGCTGCCGCGGCATGTCGGCAGGCGTGGCTGGTGTCGTGGGGTTCCGGGGGGTCGTCCCCCGGGCTGGCACTGCGGCCGCCGCGTGGTGCGCGCCGCGTGCGGCGCAGCGGGGGGTTCCGGGGGGTCGTCCCCCCGGGCTGGCACTGCGGCCGCTCCGTGGTGCGCGCCGCGTGCGGCGCAGCGGGGGGTTCCGGGGGGTTGTCCCCCCGGGCTGGCACCGCGGCGGCCACTTTCCGGCCGGCCGGGGCGGCGAGTGGCCATTGGGCCAGACGGACTACGGCGAATATCATGAAACGGTACGGCGCGCCGCGCCGTGCCGCGCGGCCCGCGCCGGATCCGGCGGATGCCGCGAGGCCGTGAGAGGTGCCGTGGATGACGAGCACGGCAACGGACGGCACAGATAGCAAGATCACACCGTCACGCATCCCGATGTGAGGTTCCGTATGTCGGTCAGTACCGCCAGTACCCGCGCCGCCAGTCCCGCTGACGCCGGCGCGAGCCCGCAGACAGGCACCGCGCGGGTCAAGCGGGGCATGGCCGACATGCTCAAGGGCGGCGTGATCATGGACGTCGTCACCCCGGAGCACGCCAAGATCGCCGAGGATGCCGGCGCGGTCGCGGTCATGGCACTCGAGCGGGTTCCCGCCGACATCCGCGCGCAGGGCGGCGTGGCGCGGATGAGTGACCCGGACATGATCGACGGCATCATCGGCGCCGTGTCCATCCCGGTCATGGCCAAGTGCCGCATCGGCCATTTCGCCGAGGCGCAGGTGCTGCAGGCCATCGGGGTCGACTACATCGACGAGTCCGAAGTGCTCACGCCGGCGGACGAGAGCCACCACGTCGACAAGTGGAAGTTCACTGTGCCGTTCGTGTGCGGCGCCACCAACCTCGGTGAGGCGCTGCGCCGGATCTCCGAGGGCGCCGCGATGATCAGGTCCAAGGGCGAGGCCGGCACGGGCAACGTCGTCGAGGCGACCAGGCACATGCGGCAGATCACGGCGCAGATCCGCCGTCTGTCCGGCCAGCCGGCGGAGGAACTCCACGCGGCGGCCAAGGAACTCGCCGCACCCCACGACCTCGTCGAAGAGGTGGCCAAGGCCGGGCGGCTGCCGGTCGTCCTTTTCACCGCGGGCGGCATCGCCACCCCCGCGGATGCGGCGATGATGATGCAGCTCGGCGCCGAGGGGGTGTTCGTCGGGTCCGGCATATTCAAGTCCGGTGATCCGGCGAAGCGCGCGGCGGCGATCGTCAAGGCGACGACCTTCCACGACGACCCCGACGTGATCGCCAAGGTGTCACGCGGCCTCGGCGAGGCCATGGTCGGCATCAGTCTCGACAGCCTCCCGCCGGAGCAGCACTACGCGGGCCGTGGCTGGTAGCCGGCGAGACCATGGCCGCAACGCTCGCGCGGCTGGCCGGGCCGCGCCAGGGCCGGTGCGCGAGTGAGCACCGGGCCTGGCAGCACCGGGCCTGGCAGCACCGGGCCGCGCGCAGCGGGTGTCCTCGACGGCACTACGGCCGCACCAGCCACGGCCGGTGGCGACACCGTCACGCTGCTGCACGGCACCACCTTCTGCTTGTCCGCCACCTGCGGTGACATCAGCCCGGCCGGCGCGCAGGGGCTGTTCGCCGGCGACGCCCGCGTCATCTCGCGCTTGGAGCTTCGCGTCGACGGCGAGCGCCTGCTGCCGATGCTGACGCTGAGCCGCGAGCCGTCGAGTGGCCGGTTCATCCTGCGCCGTGCCCCGTCGCCCGGTGCGGCGGACAGCACTCTGCTCGCCGTGCGTGATCGTCTTATCCGCGACGACCTCCGCGAAACACTGACCCTCACCAACCTCGGCGCCGGCCCGGCGGCCGTGACCGTCACGCTCGCGGTGGACGCGGACTTCGCCGACGTGTTCGCGGTCAAGGACGGCCGCGCCGCCGCCTCCCGCGCGGGCACCGCCGCGGCAGGCGGCGGCGCGGCCGTTACCGTCAGCGCGAGTGGCTCGGAGCTGACCCTGCGGCCGCGCCACGTGGACCCCGGCGCCCCCCCGGCAGCCGCGGGCGCCGATCAGGCGGCAGGCACCACCGCGCTGGGTGCCACCGGACTGGGTGCCACCGGACTGGGTGCCACCGGACTGGGCGTCCGCGTCCGGGCGACCGGAGGGCCGCTGATCGAGCCCGGATCGCTCACCTGGCGGACGGTGATCCCGCCGCACGGCTCGTGGTCGGCGGAGATCGTCGCGCGGCCCGCCGCGGACCTGGCCGCGGCGCAGGAAGCGGTACCCGCGGCGGGCCGCGCGACCGCGAAGGGCGGTGACCGGGTGGCACGGCCCGGCGCCGCGGCAGACGCGGAAGATACAGATACCGGTGCCGCGGAAAGGTCTGTGATCATCAGCGCCGCCCCCGCGTTCAACCAGGTTCTCCAGCGCACCGCGGCCGACCTGTCCGCGCTGCGGATCTCGTGGGGCTCCCTGGCGCCGGGGTCCGGGAAGTCCACGGACACGGCGGCGTCCCCCCAGGACGGCGCTCACCACCTGCCCCCGCCGGACCTGCCCTTCGCCGCCGCCGGCGCGCCCTGGTTCATGACCTTGTTCGGCCGTGACAGCCTGCTCACCGCCTGGATGGCGCTGCCGCTCGACCCCGGCCTGGCCGTGGGCACCCTGCGGATCCTCGCCGCCCTGCAGGGCCGGCGGACCGACCCGGCCACGGAGGAACAGCCCGGCCGCATCCTGCACGAGCTGAGGCGGGGGCCGGACCGGGTCAGCGCGCTCGGCGGCGCCAGGTACTACGGGACCGTCGACGCGACGCCGCTGTTCGTCATGCTGCTCGGCGAAAGCTGGCGCTGGGGCGCGAGCGAGGATGTCGTGCGCGGCCTGCTGCCCGCGGCCGACGCGGCGCTCGAGTGGATCACGCACTACGGGGACAGCGACGGCGACGGTTTCGTCGAATATCAGCGCGCCGCCGACCCCAACCAGCCCAGCCTGGCCAACCAGGGCTGGAAGGACAGCCCGGGCAGCATCAACCACTCCGGCGGCCGCCCCGCCGCGGCACCGATCGCGCTCTGCGAGGTCCAGGGCTACGTGTACGCGGCGTGGCTGGCGCGCGCGGAACTGGCCGTCGCCTTCGGCGACGAGGCGACGGCGGCTCGCTGCCGCGCGCGGGCGGCAGCGCTGCGCGCCAGCTTCGGCGAGCGGTTCTGGCTGCCCGGCCGCGGCTGGTACGCGGTGGCACTCGACGGTGCCAAGCAGCACGTGACCGCGCTCACCAGCAACACGGCGCATTGCCTGTGGACGGGCATCGCCACCGACGAGCACGCCGCCGTGCTGATCGACCGGCTGGCCGGCGAGGACATGGACACCGGCTTCGGGCTGCGCACGCTGGCCGCGGGAATGGGCGCGTACAACCCGATGAGCTATCACAACGGTTCCGTCTGGCCGCACGACACCGCCATCGCGGTGGCCGGCCTGCTCCGCTACGCGCACCTGCCAGGCGCGGCCGGCCTGGCCCGCCGGCTGGCCACCGGCATGCTCGACGCGATCTGCGCGTTCGGCGGCAGGCCGCCCGAGCTGTACTGCGGCTTTCACCGGCGGCAGTTCGGCTCGCCCGTGCCCTATCCCACCTCATGCTCGCCGCAGGCCTGGGCCAGCGCGGCTCCGCTGCTCGTCCTCCGCGCGTTCCTCGGCCTGGACCCTGACGTGCCCCGCCGCCGCATCGGGCTGCGGCCCGCGCTGCCCGCGCAGTTCGGTGCCGTGACCCTCACCGGCCTGCGGCTCGGGCCCTCGCGGGTCACCATCACCGCGCGCGGCGACGACGGCGGCATCGAGGACCTGCCGTCCGGCTGACCAGCGGGATGACGGCCGGGGGTACCCGGTGTTGAAGGTGCGGATCCGCCGCGACGACGCCGCCGCAAGGCTTGTTGTCCAGACAGGAGGGCTGCCCGTGTCCGTATCGTCCACGAATCCGGTCATCGGCGTGCTCGCCCTACAGGGCGACGTGCGCGAGCACATGCGCGCGCTGCGCGCCACCGGCGCACAGCCCGCCGCGATCAGGCGGCCGGGCGAACTCGACGCGGTGGACGCACTGGTGATCCCGGGCGGTGAGTCCACCACCATATGGAAGCTGGCCACCGCGTTCGAGCTGATGGAGCCGGTCCGCAAGCGGATCGCCGCCGGGATGCCGGCATTCGGCTGCTGCGCTGGGATGATCATGCTTGCGGACCGGCTGCGGGGCGGCGCGGCCGGCCAGGAGACGTTCGGCGGTATCGACATGACCGTGCGGCGGAACGCGTTCGGGCGCCAGGTAGATTCGTTCGAGACGGACCTGGACATCGCGGGTATCGAGGGCCCGAGGCTGCGCGCGGTCTTCATCCGCGCGCCCTGGGTCGACCAGGCGGGTGCGGCCGTGGAGATCCTCGCCGCGGACCGCTCCACGGGTAGGATCGTGGCCGTCCGGCAGGGGCCGCTGCTGGCCACCGCGTTCCACCCGGAGCTCACCGCGGATGACCGCGTCCACCGGCTCTTCGCCGACATCGTGAAAGGGAGATCATGAGCGGCCACTCCAAGTGGGCCACCACCAAGCACAAGAAGGCGGTCGTCGACGCCAAGCGCGGCAAGCTCTTCGCAAAGCTGATCAAGAACGTGGAAGTCGCGGCCAGGACCGGCGGGGGTGACCCGGCGGCCAACCCGACGCTCTTCGACGCCATCCAGAAGGCGAAGAAGAACTCGGTGCCGAACGACAACATCGACCGCGCCCTGCGCCGCGGCGCCGGCCTCGAGGCCGGCGGTGCGGCCTACGAGACGGTCACGTACGAGGGCTACGCGCCCGGCGGCGTCGCGGTGCTCGTCGAGTGCCTGACCGACAACCGCAATCGCGCCGCGTCCGACGTGCGCACCGCGTTCAGCAGGAACGGCGGTTCGATGGCCGACCCGGGCTCTGTGTCCTATCTGTTCCACCGCAAGGGCGTGGTGATCGTGCCCAAGGCGGACGGGCTCACCGAGGACGATATCGTCGCCGCCGTGCTCGACGCGGGCGCGGAGGAGGTCAACGACCTCGGCGAGTCGTTCGAGGTGGTGAGCGACGCCCCCGACCTGATCCGGGTGCGGACGGCGCTGCAACAGGCCGGGATCGACTACGACTCCGCGGAGGCCGCGTTCTTGCCGGCCATGGAGATCCCGCTTGACGAGGAGGCCGCCAAGAAGGTGTTCAGGCTGATCGACGTGCTCGAGGACTCAGACGACGTCCAGGACGTCTACGCCAACTACTCCGTCAGCGACGAGGTCATGGAGAAGGTTGGCTGACGGCCGCACGTCCCGGGGCGGCCCCACGGATCGCCCCGCACCAAAGGATGCCGCATCCGCGGCAGTCCGTAAAGGCTGTGCCTGCCCGGGGGCTCCACCCCACTGCGGGGGGTTCCGGGGGGGTCCCCCCCGGGGCTGGCAGGGCCCCCGCACCAGTGGATCCCGCATCCGCGGCAGCCGTTAAGGATCTTGATGGGGGAACCTGACATGGTGCGGGTCGGCGCCGATTCGTGGCTGCTGCGCGTGGTGGATGCTCCGGCCGCGGGCGCAGGCCGCGTGGCCGGATACGTTGCGACCTTCGCCCGTCGGCGACACGCCGGGCCCGATGCGGCGGGGCGCGCGGCCGGCCAGGTAGCGTTTCGTGCCGAACACGTGTTCGCCAGCGAACGGGATGGTGGCCGCCATGCGGGTGTTCGGGGTCGACCCGGGGCTGACCCGCTGCGGGCTCGGCGTGGTCGACGGAGCGCCAGGCCGGCCGCTGTCGCTGGCCGGCGCGGGTGTCGTGCGCACGCCGGCCGGCGATTGTGTCGCGGCCAGGCTGCTCGCCCTCGACCTGGAGATCGGTAGGTGGCTGGACAGGTACCAGCCGGACGCGGTCGCCGTGGAGCGTGTGTTCAGCCAGGACAACCTGCGCACGGTCATGGGCACCGCGCAGGCGGGCGCGATTGCCATCGTGTGCGCGGCGCGGCGCGGGATCCCGGTGGCACTGCACACACCGAGCGAGGCCAAGGCCGCGGTCACCGGGCACGGGCGCGCGGACAAGGCCCAGGTGACCGGCATGGTGACCCGGCTGCTGCGGCTCACCGACCCGCCGCGGCCCGCCGACACCGCGGACGCGCTCGCGCTCGCCATCTGCCATCTGTGGCGCGGCTCGGCCGAGCAGCGGCTTTCCCGCGCGCTCGCGGCGCACAACGCAGCGCCCCGCGCTGGCTCAGCAGGAGGTGACAGGTGATCTCGCACCTGGACGGCACGGTGTCCTCGCTCGCACCGGACGGCGCGGTGGTCGACGTCGGCGGTGTCGGCCTGTCCGTGCAGTGCACACCGGGGACCCTGGCCAGGCTGCGGCCCGGCGAGCGGGCGCGCGTCCCGACCTCACTGGTCGTGCGGGAGGACGCGCTCACCCTCTACGGGTTCGCGGACGAGGACGAGCGGACGGTATTCGAGCTGCTGCAGACCGCGGGCGGCGTCGGGCCACGGCTGGCGCTCGCCATGCTTGCCGTGCACAGCCCGGACGCGCTGCGCCGCGCGGTCGCGGCCGAAGACCTGACCGCGCTGATGGCGGTGCCAGGTATCGGCAAGAAGGGCGCGCAGCGGATCGTACTCGAGCTCGCGGGCAGGCTCGGCGCGCCAGGGCCCCGCCTGGGCGCCGGCGGCGTGCCCTTGGCCGATGGCCGGGTGGGCGGCGGCGCGGCCGGTGTGGCGCCCGGCGGGGCTGGTGCCTGGCGCGACAAGCTGCACGCCGCGCTGACCGGCCTCGGCTGGTCGCCGCGCGATGCGGAGCAGGCGGTCGCCGCGGTCGAGCCCGAGCTCACCGCGGCGTCGGAAAGCAACGATGGCCAGCCGGTGGACCTGCCGGTGGCGCTGCGCGCCGCGCTGCGGCAACTGAGCCGCACGTGAGCGGCGCCGACGGGGTCGTCTCCCCGTTCGCGGAAGCCGACGAGCGGACGATCGAGGGTGCGCTGCGCCCCAAGCGGCTCGACGAGTTCGTCGGGCAGGCGCGCGTGCGCGAGCAACTGACGCTCGTGCTGCACGGCGCGCTTGGGCGCGGCCGGGTCCCCGACCACGTGCTGCTTTCCGGCCCGCCGGGCATCGGCAAGACGACGATGGCGATGATCATCGCGGCCGAGCTCGGGTCGCCGCTGCGGATCACGAGCGGCCCGGCGATCGAGCGGGCCGGAGATCTGGCGGCCGTGCTTTCCACGCTCGCCACGGGCGAGGTCATCTTCATCGACGAGATCCACCGGCTGGCCCGGCCGGCGGAGGAGATGCTCTACCTGGCGATGGAGGATTTCCGTGTCGACGTCGTCGTCGGCAAGGGCCCGGGCGCGACCGCGATCCCACTGGACATCGCGCCGTTCACCCTCGTCGGTGCGACGACCCGCGCCGGGTTGCTGCCCGCGCCGTTGCGGGACAGGTTCGGCTTCACCGCCCACCTCGACTTCTACGAACCGGCCGAACTGGAGATCATCCTGCGGCGCTCGGCCGGCCTGCTCGGCGTGCCGCTGCACGACGACGGCGGTACGGAGATCGCGCGGCGGTCGCGCGGCACCCCCCGGATCGCCAACCGGCTGCTCCGCCGGGTCCGCGACTACGCGGAGGTCCGCGCGGACGGCGTGGTGAACAGGCTCACCGCGCGCGCCGCGCTCGAAGTGTACGAAGTCGACGAGGAGGGCCTCGACCGGCTCGACCAGGCGGTTCTCGGCGCACTGCTGCGGCGGTTCAACGGCGGTCCCGTCGGGCTGTCCACCCTCGCCGTCGCGGTCGGCGAGGAACCGGAGACGGTCGAGGTCGTCGCCGAGCCCTTCCTGGTCAGAGCCGGGCTGCTGGCCAGGACACCGCGCGGGCGGGTCGCCACGCCTGCCGCGTGGGCCCATCTCGGCCTCACCCCGCCGCCGGCGTATCAGGGCGGCACGCCGTGGCCGCCCGCCGCGGCCGGGGAACCCGCGCTTTTCGACCTCGCGCAGGCGGACGGCGATGGCCGCGCGCCGCGCGGGCCTGACGGCGCCAGCGACCAGACCGGCGAATAGGGTCGGTCCGCCGCGGTTTCGTGTACGTTTCTGGTGAGAAGGCACCCGGATCCCCTGGCCCGGGCAGCCGGATTCCGCGGCATCTTGCGCACCGCTGTGCACCGCGCCCGCTACGATCACGGGCGCGACACAATTGGGCCTGGGAGGCCGTAGCCTGTTGGAGCGACGTTCATCCGTCGCTAAACTCCGACAGTTGGTCACCGGTTGTACCGGGGGGGCTAAAGCCCCCGGGGTTTGACGGCCGCGTGACCGTGTGCACTGAACCAACTGGAAGGATGCCCCACCGATGGGCAACACATTGCTGGCGGCCTCGTCGTCGAAGGGCGGCTCGCCGTTCACCCTGATCATCATCCTCGTGCTGATCTTCGGCATCTTCTACTTCCTGATGATCAGACCGCAGCGAAACCGCCAGCGTCAGGTCGTTCAGACTCAGGATGCTGTCGTGCCCGGACAGCGGGTCCGCACCACCGCGGGCATGTACGGGACGGTCACCGCGGTCGAGGATGGTGACGTCGTGATCGAGGTTGCGCCAGGGGTGGAGGTCCGCTATCTGAAGCGCGCCATCATGGAGGTTCTGTCCGACGCGCCGTACGACGGCGCGCCGTACGACGGCGCGGACGAAGGAACGGGTAACGGCGCTCAGCCGGCCGCGGAGGCGGAGCCGGCGGCCGGCGAGTCGGTGGACGAGCGGCCCGCACCGCGATCAGGGGACGACACCGGCGCGGCCCGTGGCGGCCAGGCCGCGGAGAAGTAGCAGACCCGGATACCCGACCGCGACGAGGACAGGCAAGAAGTGGCTCCACCGAAGACCAACGTCCCAAGGCCAGGACGCGCGCTCGCGGTGCTGGCGGCGCTCATCATCGTGCTGCTCATCGCGGTCGTGGGCAAAGAAGCGTTCAGTCCGGCCAAGTGGCACAAGAATTTCGCGATCAAGCTGGGCCTCGACCTGAGCAGCGGCACGACCGTGACCCTGAAGGCGGTGGCGCCGAACGGTGGTACGCCGCCGGCGGCGAACATGCAGAAGGCCCTGGAGATCATCCGCCAGCGCGTGAACGGCTCGGGCGTCACCGAGGCGCAGGTGACGCGGCAGGGCAACAGCATCATCACCGTCGCGGTCCCCGGCGTCGGCCAGGGGTCTCTGGTCAACAAACTCGGCAAGACGGCTCAGTTGCGGTTCCGCCAGGTGCTGCTGGAAACGTCGAACACACCGGCCGCGTCCGCCTCACCGACACCCACGCCGTCGGGGACCTCGTCGCCGCATTCCACCCCGTCGCCCACCCCGTCGCACAGCGCGAAGGCATCTGCGTCGCCCTCGGGCTCGCCGCACGCACTCGGTGGCTTCCGCAGCGGCGCGACCAGCACAGCCGTGACGGGCGCGGGCGGCACGGCGCTCGACCGTGGCGCCGCCCGCCTGGCCGCCGCTGCCTCCCCGTCACCCGCGCCGTCCGTGCCAGCCCCGCCGACACCTGCGCCGGCCTCGTCGACGCCGCCGCAAACTGAGAGCACGGCCGGGGTCGACCCCAAGGTGCTCGCCCTGTTCAGCAAGCTGGATTGCAGCAAGCCGGTGTCGGACTGGCAGAAGCAGGTCGGTTACGACCCGAAGGCCGAGGACAACCCGAACTCCCAGATCGTCTCCTGCTCGCAGGACGGCACGATCAAATACCTGCTCGACGTGGCCAAGGTCGAGGGCACCAGTATCAGCGGCGCCGCGGCCGGCCTGCCGCAGAATGGCACGTCCGTCAGCACCCAGTGGCAGATCAACCTGACCTTCGACAGTACGGGCGCCAGGGAGTTCGGCGCGCTGACCACCCAGATGAACAGCCAGTACGGCAACAACGGCAACCCCACATCCGTCCGCGACCAGTTCGCGATCGTGCTCGACGGCGTGGTCATCTCCTCGCCCAACATCGACCAGGGGCCGATCACGGGCGGCAACGCCCAGATCACGGGCAACTTCACCCAGCAGAGCGCGACCGACCTTGCCAACGTGCTGAAGTACGGCGCGCTGCCGCTCAAATTCGTCACCCAGGCGGTGAACACGGTCTCGCCCACCCTCGGCCGTGACCAGCTTGTCGGCGGCCTGATAGCGGCGGCGATCGGCTTCATCCTCGTCATCGCCTACTCGCTGCTCTACTACCGCGGCCTGGGCCTGGTGGCGATCTCCAGCCTCGTCATATCCGCGGTGCTCACCTACCTGTCCGTGCTCACGCTCGGCCGGTACATGGGTTTCGCCCTCTCCCTGGCCGGGATCGCCGGTCTCATCGTGGCCATCGGTATCACCGCCGACTCCTTCGTGGTGTTCTTCGAGCGCCTGCGTGACGAGGTACGCGAAGGTAACTCGCTGCGGTCGGCCGTGGAACGCGGCTGGCGGCGGGCCAGGCGCACCATCCTGGTGTCGGATACCGTGTCGTTCCTCGCCGCGGCGTTCCTGTACTACTTCGCGATCGGCGACGTGAAGGGTTTTGCCTTCACCCTCGGGCTCACCACCATCATCGACGTGGTGGTGGTCTTCCTGTTCACCAAGCCGATGATCACTCTGCTCGCGGGCACGCGGTTCTACGGCGGCGGCCACCCGCTGTCCGGGCTCGACCCGGCCCGGCTCGGCGCACGATCTTCCTGGCGAGCGTCGCCCCGGCCCGCGACTTCGCCGGCCACCGGCGCCGGGGTAGCCCGTGCCTCCAGCGCGGCACCGGGCGACAAGGCAGCGTCGCGAGGCGGCCAAGCCCGGACCCGGACCAGCCCGAAGGAGGCATGATGTCGCGCCTCGGTGAAATTGGCGGCCGGCTCTACCGCGGCGAGGTCTCGTTCGACTTCATCGGCAAGAGGCGGATTTTCTACCTGATCTCCGGCGCCGCGCTGGTGATCAGCCTCGTCGCGATCATCGTGCTTCGCCTGAACTACAGCGTCGAGTTCAAGGGTGGCTCGGTCTTCGAGTTCACCAAGCCCGGTGCGTCGATCACTGCGGTACGCGCCGCCGCGAAGGCGGGCGGAGCCCCGAACGACCCGATCGTGCAGGCGCTCAACGGGGGCAAGTGGCAGGTTCAGACCCAGCCGCTCAGCAACGATCAGGTCAACAAGGTGACCGCTTCGCTCGCATCCACGTTCGGGCTCAACCCGAACATCGGCGTCAGCGTCAACTCGGTCGGCCCGAGCTGGGGCAAGGACATTTCACAGAAGGCGCTGCAGGGACTGATCTTCTTCCTGATCGCGATCGTGCTGTATCTGACGATCGCGTTCGAGTGGAAGATGGCCGCGGCCGCGATCATCAAGCTGCTGCACGACATCGTGATCGCGGTGGGGATCTACGCACTGATCGGATTCGAGGTGTCGCCAGCGTCGGTCATCGGCCTGCTCACGATCCTCGGCTATTCCCTCTATGACACGGTGGTGGTCTTCGACAAGGTCAGAGAGAACACGGCCGGGTTGCTCGGCGGCGCCAGGATGACCTACAGCCAGTCCGCCAACCTCGCCGTGAACCAGACGCTGGTCCGCTCCATCAACACGGCGATCATCGGACTGCTGCCCGTGGCCGCGATCCTGTTCGTCGGGGCCGGCCTGCTCGGCGCGGGCACCCTGAAGGACCTTGCCCTCGTGCTCTTCGTCGGAATGCTCGTCGGCACGTACTCGTCCATCTGCATCGCTACCCCGATCCTCGCGACGCTGAAGGAACGTGAACCGCAGTACAAGGCGCTGGCCCGCCGGGTGGCGGTCCGCGAGTCCGGTGCGCGCGCGGAGCGGCGGCAGGCGAAGAAGGCGAAGGCCGGTGTCGCGGCGACCAGTGTCGCCGCCATCGGCGCCGATGACACCCGGGTCGCCGACGCGGCCGGCGAACCTAACGACACCGATGCCGGACCGGCGGCCCCCGCGGCGGCGCCGGCTCCGGCTCGTGGTGCCAGCTCCGGCACGCCGCGGAACCAGCAGCAGGGTCAGCGCAGGGGAGGCCAGCGCCAGCAACCCAGGCGGTCGAGCGGGGGTAAGCGACGCCCGAGCGGCAAGAAGAAGAGGTAGCTGGGTGGACCCTCGCCCACGCCCGGACACGGCCGCTGACGGCGTCCCCGGTGGTGGTCAGACTCGCGTCGGCGAGGACCGTGACGGTTCGGGTGATGTGCGGGCCGGCGGCGCGGCAGGGGCCGCGCTGGGCGAACTGATCAAGGCGCGGATTCGTGACGTGCCGGATTTCCCGGCCCCTGGGATCATGTTCAAGGACATCACGCCGCTTCTCGCCGACGCGGCCCTGTTCGGGGCGGTCATCGGCGCGCTCGCGACCGGGCACGGCCCGGTGGACAAGGTCGCCGGGATCGAGGCGCGCGGCTTCATTCTGGCCGCGCCGGTCGCGTGCCGGCTTGGCGCGGGTTTCGTGCCCGTGCGTAAGCAGGGCAAGCTCCCTGCGGCGACGCTCGCGCAGACGTACGAGCTCGAATACGGCACCGCGACCGTCGAGGTGCACACGGACGCCTTCGCGGCCGGTGACCGCGTGCTCATCGTCGACGATGTGCTAGCCACCGGCGGTACCGCGCGGGCGACCGCGGAACTCGTCCGCCGCTCCGGCGCCGACGTCACCGCGGTCGCGGTGCTGCTCGAACTCGGTTTCCTCAGCGGACGGGACGGCCTCGCGCACCTGGACGTCCGCGCGCTGGTCACCGTGTGACCCGGCCGGCGGGTGTCACCAGGTGACGGGAAGCGTGAGCACCGCGCGCACCAGGGTGTCCTGCGCGTAGCGGATGTCGCCGACCGGGACGGCCAGGCGGAGACCTGGAAACCGTGACACGAGCATGGCCAGCGCGATCTGCAGCTCCAGCCGGGCGAGCGGCGCGCCGACGCAGAAGTGCGCGCCCGCGCCGAAGGTCATATGCGGGTTCGGGTCCCTGCGGACATCGAAGCGCTCGGGGTCGGTGAAGTACGACGTGTCCCGGTTGGCGGCGGCCAGGGAAGCCTGCACCGCGCAGCCCTTGGGGATGGCGCCCGGGGACAGTCGCACATCCTCGGTCGCCACCCGCAGGAACGCGCCCTCGCTCGGGACGTCGAACCGGAGGATCTCCTCCACCGCACCGTCCACGAGCCCGGGATCGGCGCAAAGGGCCTCGTACTGCGCCCTGTCGCGCAGCAGGGTGAAGACGCCGCGGGCGAGCGTCGCGGACGTGTTCTCCTGCCCGCCGATGAACAGCGCGACGATCATCTGGTACAGCTCTGCCTCGCTGAGTGTGCCGCGCACGTCGGCGGCGTGGATGAGCGAGTCGACGAGCCCGTTGCCCGGCCTCGCCCGCCTGCTGGCCACGAGGTCGCGCACGTAGGTGAAGAATTCCAGATTCGCTTCCGCCCGTTCGTGCAGCGACGCGGACGCGGTGGAGAAGAACGTGCCCGTCCAGCCGATCAGGCGTTCCTGGTCGTCCGGTGGGACGTCGAGCAGCTCGCATATGACCCGGATCGGCAACAGGCTCGCGTAGCCGGCGACGAGGTCGGCCGGTGGTCCTGCCGCGGCGACGCTGTCGAGGAGGTCGCCGACAATGCGCTCTACCACCGGCCGCCAGCGGCCGGATTTGCTTGGACTGAACACTCCGTGCAGATTCCGCCGGAGCCGCGTGTGTTCCGGTGGGTCGAGATTCACGATGGCATCCGGGTTGGCCGACATGTCGTCTTCCGTGACCAGCCTCGGCGCGCCCGGGTAGCGGAAATTGCGGCTGAAGCGCCTGTCCCGCAGGACTAAGTCAACATCCTCGTATCCCATCACCAGGTGCGCCAGATCACCGCTCGGCAGCCTGATCTGTCCAAGCGGGCATTCCTTCTGCCGCCGTGCGTACAGGCCGGACGGAGTGCCAAAATCCTCCGGGGCCAGCCGGAAAGGGAAGGAATCTGGTTCTGGGCCTGCCATCATCACCACCCGGTTCTCGGGTCAGTCGTCATCTGCGGTGCCTTCTCCCGCCCGCCACCGCCGAGCGGCATGCTGAACGAACATATGCCAAAGTACGGCCGTGGTGAATAGGCCACATCCTGCCGCGGCGCTGTCGCCGGACCCGTTCACACCGCCGCGCGGCGGCGGGAGCCGCGTCCCGGCCGGGACGGCCGCGGCCTGCCCGGCGCCTTCCCGCGGGCCGCGAGCGTGCCTAATATTGCTGCTGCGCAGTGGTAGCCCTGGGCGGGAGGGAACGCGGCATGGCCGGGCCGGGTATGACCGATGAGCAAAGCCGCGCACAGGCCGATGCGGCGGTCGCCAGCCTGACCACTCCGGATGCCATCGCCGATCCGTACCCGGTCTATTCGCAACTGCGCGCGCTGGCCCCCGTTCATCGCAGCGGGCCCGCGCTGGTGTTCCTCAGCCGGTACGACGACTGCGCCGCCGTGACGCGCAGTCCCGCATTCCGGTCGCAGAGCCCGGACTGGGCCGACCGCGCCCTGCCCGGCTGGCGGGATCGGCCGGGAAAGGTCGCGACCTTCGAAACCATGCTGTTCCGCGACCCACCCGACCACACCAGGCTGCGCCGCCTGGTCACGGCGGCGTTCGCGCCGCGCCGGGTCGACGCGATGCGCGCCGACGTCGCGACTTTCTGCGACCGGGCACTGGATGCGATCGCGGGCGCGGGCGCGGCCGGGAGCACGGTCAACCTGAAGGAGATCCTCGCGTCGTCGTTACCGGTCTCCGTGATCGGGACGCTTGTCGGCGTGCCAGCAGCCGACTGGGTGCCGCTGCAGCAGTCGATGTCGGCCCTCATGCGGGTGGTCGAGCTCTCGGTCAGCAAGGAGGAACTTGACGAGGCCGACGGGGCGGCGATCGCGTTACGCGACTACTTTGCCGCGCTCGTGGCTGATCGCCGCCGGATCGGGCGTGACGACCTCGCGACCGCCCTGGTCGCCGTGCGGGACGGCGGCGACACCGGGCTCACCGAGGACGAACTGCTGCAGACGCTGGTCTTCATGTTCATGGCGGGCGTCGACACCATGGTGAACCTGCTGCTCAACGGGGTCGCGGCGTTGCTCGACCATCCCGGCCAGGCGGATCTGCTCCGCGCCGACCCGGCGCGCGTGACGGCCGCGGTCGACGAGGTGCTTCGCTACGACGCGCCGGTACAGCTCGTCGGCCGGGTGGCCGCCGGGGACACCATGATCGGCGGCGTGCCCGTGCCCGCCGACTGCCTGGTCATCGCGATGCTCGGCGCGGCCAACCGGGATCCTGGCCGGTTCGGCGAACCGGATTCGTTCGATGTCAGCAGGGCCGGCACCACGGTGCTGTCCTTCGGCGGCGGTCTGCACTACTGCCTCGGCGCGCCGCTCGCCCGCCTCGAAGCGGGTACGTTCTTCTCCGCACTGCTCCGCCGGTTTCCCCGGCTGCGGCTGGCGGGCGACCCGGTGCGCTCGGGTGTCGTGTTCCGCGGGTTCAGCGATCTCCCCGTCGCTGCGCGCTGAGGGGGAGGGTGCTGTGGCCGCCGGTGCCGCACCGACCGTGCTGATGCTTGGCGCCGATTCCTACACCTTGCGCGCTTGCGCGGAACTCGGCATCGACGTCGTGGTCGTCTTCGGTCCCGGCGTGCGTGACGACGGCGGTGTCCGGATACCGCAGCGGGTCCGCACCATCTTCGTCGACGACCAGAAGAATGCGGAGTGCGTCCTGTCTGGTCTGCACCGGGCGGGCCTCGGTGGGCACCGGTTCGCGGCCGTGCTGACCCAAAATGAGTATGCGCTCGTGCTGGCCGGCGTGCTTGCGCAGGCTTTCGGCTGCCGCGGCATCGCCCCGGAGGTGGCGGTCCGCTTCCGCGACAAATGGCTGCAGAAACGTGTGGTGCGCGATGCCGGGCTCCGGACCGCACGGGCCGAGGTGATAGAAGACATCCGGTATCTCGGGGACGCGGAGTTGCCCGGCTTCGGCCGCGCGGTACTCAAACCGATCGCGGGCGTGAACACCAAGCTGACGGCGCTGGTCGGGGACGCCGCCGAGTTACGCGCGGCAGCCGCACGGTTCGGCAGGCAGGAACCGCGCGTTCGCACGTTCGTCGTCGAGGAATTCATCGACGGCGACGAATGGCTGGTGGACGGGGTCGTCTTCGCGGGCGAAGTCGTGTTCTACGCCGTCGCGACCTACGGTCAGCCGTGCCTGGCCGCCGTGCGGCAGCAGGCGCCCTTCACGATCCGCCGGTTCGACCCGGTCGCCGACGAGGGTGTCTACCGCGCGGTGGATCCGGTCGTGCGGCGGGCGCTCACCGCTCTCGGGCTCCGGGACGGCGTGTTCCACATGGAGTTGTTCCACGGCCCGGGCCGCGGCGAGATCGTATTCGGCGAATGTGCCGCGCGCCGCGGCGCGGTGCTCGTGCAGGAGGAAGTGCACTGCAAGTTCAACGTCGATCTCGCCGAGGAGGCGGTGCGGTGCGGCCTTGGCCGCACGCCCAGGCTCAACGTCAAGACGCTGCCCGACAGCGTGGGTACGACCTTCCTGCCCAGCCCGCCGGGAACGTTGCTGTCGTGCCCTGGCGCTGCCGACATACTCAGCCGCGACGGCGTCGGCTACGCACGGCTTGATCTTCAGGTGGGTTCCGTTGTGCCAGCGGAGATGGCCAATGCGAGCACCCGCGTGGGCCAGGTGATGATGACCGCGGGCTCGCCCGGCGAGCTGATGCGACGGCTTGACGAGATGCGCCGGTGGTTCGGCGCGCGCCTCGTCGTGATCCCACCGGATGCCACGCCGCGCACGCTGCGCGCCTGGCAAAGCAGGACATGGCCGGAAAGGGACTTTTCCAGCGGGCTCTATTGCCCTGTGCTGACCCGGGGGGACGACCCCCCGGAGCCCCCCGTCAGAGTCGACCCGGGGGGACGACCCCCGGAGCGCTCAGAGTTGACCCGGGGGGACGACCCCCCGGAGCCCCCCGTCAGATACATCGGTGAATTCGGAAGGGGAAACCGGGAATGACTGAGCAGGGCGGGGAGCCGGGCAACTATGTGGTGCGCGCGCTTGAACTGTTCGCCGACCACGGTGACCGTGAAGCGATCGTCGCGGTAGACGATGACATCAGGCTGACCTACGCCGATGCCAGGACCGCGGTGCTGAGCTGGGCCATGACACTGCGTGACCAAGGTATCCGCAAGGGTGCGGGGGTCGCGATGCTGGTGAAAAACAAGCCGGAGGCCGTGTTTCTCCAGTTGGCGCTGCACCTTCTCGGGTGCAGGACGGTCTGGATCGCGACCTACGCGCCCTATCGCGATCAGGCCGACTTCGTCCGGCTCGCGAATGCGGAAGTGCTGGTCTACCACACGGAAACGAAACGCGGGGGCCGGCTGGTCGAATCGCTCAGCCAGCAGGAGAAGCCCATCATGATGTTTTCTCTCGGGCCCGACGACAAGGGCACCGACCTGCTCGCGGCGCAGCGGTCGCGGGCGCCGGCCCACCAGGGCGCGGCGGCGCAGCTCGCGGAACTGGCCGGCCCGGAGCCGGAATCACTCTTCTACACCGGTGGCACGACCGGCCAGCCGAAGCTCGTCCATCACCGGCGAGAATTCTTCGAGGTGCTGCACGCCATCGCCGCGTTCTACCTCGCGATGGGTGAGCCGCCGATGCGGTTTCTTTCCGGTTCCGGATTCACGCACGTCAGCGGGCAGATGCCAGCGTTACTCACGCTGTTCGAGGGCGGCACGCTGTTTCTCACCGAACGATTCGACCCCGCGGAGTTCCTGGCCACGATCGAGAAAGAGCGGATCAGCAGCAGTTTCCTGACGCCCGCGCTGCTCTACAAGGTCCTCGACCATCCCGCGATGTCGGCCGCGGACACCAGCAGCATGCGGTATCTCAACGTCGGGGGAGCCGCGGCGTCGCCTACCCGCCTGGCTGAGGCGATCACGAAGTTCGGCCCGGTCCTGCGCCTGGTGTACGGGCTGAGCGAGGTGCCCCTCATCACCGACCTGCCCTTCCTCGACCACGACCCGGAGCACCCGGAACGGCTCAGTTCGTGCGGTAAGCCGTTCGCTGACATCCGCATCGAGATACGTGACGAGAAGGGCAACAGCCTGCCGGTGGGCCACGACGGTGAAGTATGGATCGCCGGCTCCCTGAACATGGCGGGTTACTGGCAGCAGCCCGACCTGACCGATACGACGATCGTGGACGGATGGGTGCGCACGGGCGATGTGGGACACCTCGACGCGGACGGTTACCTGTACCTCGTGGACCGTGTCAGTGACATGATCGTCACTACCAGCGCCGCGCTGAACATCTACGCCCGCCCGATCGAGGATGCCCTCGTGACCCACCCGCAGGTCCGGGCAGCCGCCGTGATCGGCGTGCCGGACGACGTGTTCGGTGAGGTCGCGCACGCATTTGTGGTAGCAACTCCGGGCGCCGGCGTTACCGCTGAACAACTGCGTGACATGGTCCGGGCGAAGCTTAATGATCTTTACACGCCACGCGGCATCGAGTTCGTCGATGCCCTTCCGATAACCCCCATCGGCAAGGTGGACAAGAAGGCGCTGCGGAAACAATACGCCACCGGGGCGCCGGGCTGACGCACCCGTGTTGCGCACAGACGGCACGAGGCCTCCCGGCTCCATCCGACGTAATGCGGCGTCGGTTTTGGCCGGGAGGCCCACGTCACGCCATACTCAATCGCCGAGTTAGCGGCGGCCATTACGGCCGGGCGACTGGCCCCGGCGACCGCCCCTCACATCAGGTCTCTGCCTTGACGGTGTCATCCCTCATCCTGCACCTCCTTCCGGTGATCGGCGAAAAGGACCTCTCGGTCATCGGGCGGCGATGTCCGGCGATCGGGCTGCGGGCACATTGAAACCGCCGATGGCGAGAGCTCACCGGTGCGGTAGTTCCGAATGTAGGTTCTGATCGATCAGATGGCCTGTCAAGAGTCCGGCAAGAATCTTGGACCGTTCATGACACGGCCTGCTGACGCGACGCGGCGGCCGGCCAATTCACGCGGTAATCACAATCTTTCGCTGTTGGCTCTCGGGACACGGGCGTCACGGCCGTACCAGCCCGGCCCGCTGCCGTGTCGACGGAAAGTGTTGGCGCGGCGCGGTGCACCGGACGTGCGGGCATCGCGTAGGCACGCGCCGGCCGGTCACGGCGACCGCGCCAGGCTCCGGTGGGCCAGCCACGCGGACGGATCCCAGCGCGGCCGCCGCGGCCTCTTACCGGCCACTGGCCCCTGGTACTGTCGGACGGACGTCGATGGAGAGGTGAAATGGTAGCCGCACAGCCGACGATTATCGCTACCAGTATCAGCTTTCAGCTCACTGGCGGAAGTGTGTGGGACGGCATGCCGGGCCCTGCTTACCGGCTGGCCACCACATTGGCCGGGGCGGGTGACCATCCGCGTTTGTGCATGCTCGCGACCGGCGAAGGTGACAATCCGGTTTACCTGGCCGCGCGATACTCGGCCTTTGGCCGTCTCGACATGCGCGTCTCGCACCTCGCGCTCTTCCCGATGCCCAACGTCGCTGACATGCGGAAGCACCTGCTTGACCAGGACATTATCTGGGTCGGCGGCGGCAGCACCGCGAACCTGCTCGCAATATGGCGGCTGCACGGCCTCGATGTCATCCTGCGCGAGTGCTGGCAGGCTGGAGTTGTGCTGATGGGATCCTCGGCGGGGTCCATCTGCTGGCACGCCGGCGGTACCACGGATTCATTCCGCTTGCCGCTGCGGCCGGTGACCGATGCGCTCGCTTTCCTGCCCTACTCGAATAGCCCGCACTACAATTCCGAGCCGGAACGGCGGCCCATAACCCATCGCCTCATAGCGGACGGCGTGCTGCCGGACGGGTTCGCCACCGACGACGGGGCCGGCCTGGTGTTTTTCGGCACGCAGCTGCACGAGGCTATCGCGGAGAATCCGCGCGCGAAAGCGTACTCGATTACCCGGGGCCCGGATGGCCGGGTCACCGAGTCGGAACTTCCGACCCGCGTGCTCTGACGGCGGCGGCGCGAGGCGGCGGCGAAACGGTTATCGCAGCCACTGGGCGAGCGCCCGCCTCTTGGCCGCGCATCCGGAGACCGGCTCGCCGCGCCACTGCGGCACCAG
Organism: Streptosporangiaceae bacterium; assembly: GCA_035260365.1. Lineage (GTDB taxonomy): Bacteria > Actinomycetota > Actinomycetes > Streptosporangiales > Streptosporangiaceae > DATFVJ01. The sequence continues at coordinate 3,048 of DATFVJ010000095.1, read as the reverse complement.
CGAAGGCGCGAGCGGTGGCGCCTGCCACGCCGCGGCCGCCGCGCGGACAAGCTGATCGGCGGCGGCGCGGCGCGGGTTCAAGGGGAATCGCCCGGTTGCGAGGAAATCGTCGATGGCTTGGGTCGCCGCCGCGTCATCGAGCAGGAAGCCGTGCAGCTTCAGCACTACGCCGGCCGGCGCGGCGACCTGCGCGGCGAACGGGGACGCGACGGCGTCCGCGAGCGAGAGCAGCACGGCTTCTTTCACGCCGGGCGGCGGGCAGGTGAGCAGGTTCCGCAGCACCGGCCCGTGATCGTCCACCGAGCGGATGAACGGGCCGTCCGCGTAGATGTGCAGCGGCGTCGCCGCGCCGATCGCGGCCCCGAGGGCTCGCAGGATTGCCCCGGTGACGACGCCCCACCCCTCGTCGTTCGCGGGCGGGTAGTAACCGCGCCCGGGGTCGATCAGCGGATCGAGAAGGACGATCTTGCTTACCGGCGCGTCAGGCACCGTCGCCAGGTACGTTTCCACGGCGAGCGAACCCTCGCTGTCCGCGACGATCGCCACCTGCTCGCCGGTGCGCCGGTGGATCGTGCCGACCTGCCTGGCGAGCAGCCGCACGGTCGTGCGCAGTGGCTGCTGCGTCACCTGCGGTAGATAGCTGAGCGGGTACCCGTCGGCATCGAGGCCGCGATAGGAGAAGCGCTCGACCGGCAGCCCGGGGCCGATCGGCGCGGGTACCGACCCGTTCCACGAGCTGTGGAAGCCGCCGACGAGAAGCACCGTCGGCCCCTGCGTCGCGTCGCTGGAGACTTGGTAGGTCACGCGGCCCGCGGTGTCGCTCGGCCGCACCCCGAACGTGATGCTCACGACCAGGATTCCGGCCGTCGCGGCCAGGCCGATCGGGGCGAGCGGTATCGGCATGGAAGCACGCTGGGTCGCGCTCGCGCGCACGATGCCGGCGTATGCCCGCGCGCTGAACAGCCCGGTCACGGTGACGGCCAGGGGAGCGGCCCAGACCGGCACGGCGGCCGCGGCCGCACCGCCCGCCGTGATGGCGGCGAACGTGCCGAGCGACCACGCGGCCGCCCGCCACGGCGGCAGGCGCCGCCACCATGGCGTGACGCTGCCGTGCGTGGTGAGGACGGCGATCACCACGGCCACCGGCATGCCGGCCAGGAAGAGGTCGGAGACAGGCATGACATCCATGGCCGACACGGACGCGGCGGACGGCGCGAGCAGGACCGCGGACACAAGGGTGAACGTGGCCGTCCGCCGCCAGACCGCGCCGGCCGCGGGCCGTGGCTGGCCGGCGGGCCACGCGAGCAGGATGAGACCGCAATCGAGCGCCGACCGCCAGACGAGCATGACGGCGGCCTCCACCGCGAACGCGGCCCACGAGGAGTGGTAGATGAGGAGAAACCGCAGGTCGTGGTAGACGCCGTACGGTGCGGGCGCGGTGACGCCCGGAGCCAGCGGGACCGATCCGCGCAACCCGACCGCGATGAGCACGACCGCCTCGATGCCGGGCAGGCCCGCGCACAGCGCCGCGAGCCCGATGCGTGACCGAAGCAGCGGCCCGCGGCCCGGCGCCATCAGGTGACGACGAGCGCGGCGGCGTGGCGGCGGCCGGATGCGCGGCCGAATGGCATCCGCGCTGCTGCCATGGTCACCATCACGGCCTCCCGAGGGCAAAGGTCTGCCGGCGCGCCCGCTTCGCCACGGCGGCTGGCATGCTGTGCTCGCCGCCGCCGTGCACCGGGCTCCGAAGGGCCAAACAACCGGCAGGCCCCGCACATGCCCGCCATGCACCGCACATGCCCGGCTCTGCCCTGTTTACGCGCGCGGCGGGCCCGCACCCGGCTGGGCCTTCGGCGGACGCCGTGGAATCCTGTGCTGTCATGCTGTTGTTGCGGTAGATACGCGTGCTAATGCCACGAGCGGATGGCGGGATCCGGGCGGGCGGGCGCCGACCGGCAGGAAGATTGCGCTACATGCCTCATTACGAAATGTCCTGGCGACTCGCCGCGATCGTGGCCGCCTGCCTGTTCGCGGTAGCGGGGCTGGCGTGGCTGCCGCGCCGCCGGCCGCTCAGCCTGGCCGTTCCGTTCGTGCGCGAGGCCGGGCTGGTCGTGGGCTTGTTCGCCCTCTGGCAGTACGCGGGCAGCTTCTCTGCCATGGGCACCGCAGGTGCCATGCCGAGGGCGTGGTGGATCTGGCACGCCGAGCGTGCCTGGCACCTGCCGAGTGAGGGCGCGGTGCAGCGTCTGGTGCTGCCGCACCCGCTGATCGTCGAATCATTCAACGTCTATTACGCGACGATGCACTTCACGGTGCTGATCATCTTTCTGATCTGGCTGTTTGCCCGGCACCGCGATCATTACGGGCAGATCCGCATCATCTTGGTCGGGCTCACCGCCGCGTGCCTGCTCATCCAGCTGGTGCCGGTCGCACCGCCGCGCATGCTCACCGGGGTCGGCCTGGTCGACACCGCGCAGGTCTATGGCCAGTCCGTGTACGCACTCGGCGGCGCGATGGCCGACCAGCTTTCCGCGATGCCCTCGGTCCATGTGGGCTGGGCCATGCTGGTCGCCTGCGGCACCTGGCGGGCCACCGTCAGCCGCGGCCGCTGGCTCGCGGTCGCGCACGCGGTGATGACCTGGATCGTGGTGGTCGCCACCGCCAACCACTTCTGGCTCGACGGGATCGTCGCGGCCGTGCTCCTGGTTCTCGCCGCGCTCGTCGTGGCGGCGGCGCGCGCGCTGCGGTCCGCGCTGCCCGCGCTGCGGTCCGCGCTGCCCGCGCTGTGGCCCGCGCGGCCTGCGGTGCCCGCACTGGGCACCGGCTGGAGCCGCGACCTGGCACCTCCCGAATCGTCCCCCGATAAGCTGAGTGTCTCGGCGGACGTGAGGAGTACAGGTGTCCGGTGACGTTGTCGCGACCGGCATGGCCGGTACCGACGCCGCCGCGCCTGCGATCGCGGGCCCCCGCAGGCCTGACCCGCCGGCGTCAGGGGCATCGGGGCCCCCGGCGCCCACGACCGAAGCCGCGGCGGGAGCTAGCCCGCCC
>DATFVJ010000094.1:0-3884 GCA_035260365.1 Streptosporangiaceae bacterium | reverse complement strand
TCTCCCGCTGCCAGTCGACCAGCTGCCGGAGCCAGGCCATGTCGGCGGTGCCGCGACCGCCCGCGGTCGTCTCCTCCTTGTACTTCCAGTGCGCGGCCACGCCGTATTCCGCCCGCTGGTGCATGCCCCAGGTCCTGATCTGCAGCTCGACCGGCTTGCCCTCGGGGCCGATCACGGTCGTGTGCAGGGACTGGTACAAGTTGAACTTCGGCATCGCGATGTAGTCCTTGAACCGCCCGGGTACCGGATTCCACCGGGCGTGGACCGTGCCGAGAGCCGCGTAGCAGTCCCGCACGGAGTCGACCAGCACGCGGATTCCCACCAGGTCATAAATGTCATCAAAGCCGACATTCCTGGCTATCATCTTCTGGTAAACCGAGTAGTAGTGCTTCGGTCGCCCGGTCACCCGCGCCTTGATCTTCGCCTCGCGCAGGTCCGCGGAGACGTACTCGACGACGTCCTGGAGGAAGACGTCGCGCCTCGGCGCGCGCTCGGACACCAGCCGCGCGATCTCGTCGTAGCGCTTCGGGAACAAGGTGGCGAACGCCAGGTCCTCAAGCTCCCACTTCACGGTGTTCATCCCGAGCCGGTGCGCGAGCGGCGCGAAGATCTCCAGCACCTCGCGAGACTTCCGCTCCTGCTTCTCCCGCGGGAGGTAGCGGAGGGTCCGCATGTTGTGCAGCCGGTCCGCCAGCTTGATCACGAGAACCCTGATGTCGCGCGACATCGCGACCACCATCTTGCGGACCGTCTCGGCCTGGGCCGCCTCTCCGTACTTGACCTTGTCGAGCTTGGTCACCCCGTCGACCAGCGTGGCGACGTCGTCGCCGAAGTCGCGGCGCAGCTCGACGAGCGTGTAGGCGGTGTCCTCGATGGTGTCATGCAGGAGCGCCGCGCAGAGCGTCTCGTGATTCATGCCCAGCTCGGCGAGGATCGTGGCCACGGCGAGCGGGTGGGTGATGTACGGGTCGCCGCTCTTGCGCACCTGGCCCGCGTGCTGGCGAGCGGCGACGTCGTAAGCGCGCTCGATGAGCCGCACGTCCACCTTGGGGTGCGTGGCGCGTACCGTCTTAATCAGCGGCTCGAGCACCGGGTTGGCGCCGCCGCCCCGCGGCGCCCCGAGCCTGGCCAGCCGGCGGCGGACGGCGGCGGCGCCCGCGGCGGCGGCGCTCGTGTCGCCTCCGGGCGCGGCCCTGGCCGGCAGGACGCTGCCGCGGCCTCCCCGGGCCGGCAGCGCGCCATTGCGCGTGCGCCCCGCCGGAGCGGCCTTCGCGGGGCGTGCCGTGCCGGGCGGACCCCCGGCGGGGCGGGCGTCGGCCACCGCGCCGTCAGCAGGCGCGCCATCAGGCACCGCACCGTCGGCCACCGCGCCGTCGGCCACCGCGCCGTCAGCAGGAGAGTCATCAGCGGGCGAGTCATCGGCAGGCGAGTCGTCAGCAGGCGCGCCACTGGCGCGCGAGTCGCTCGCCGATCGCGGCGCCTCGCCGGACTCGCCGGGCGCAGCCGGGGCCGGCGCCACCCCGCCATCCGCCGCGGACAGCTCTGGTTCGGTCTGTTCCTGCTGTCCAGCGGCGACTCGGGTGACGTCGGTTCCGGCCGTTCCGGCCGTTGCTACGTCACCGGCCACATGCGCTCCTCACGTACGCCGAAGTCTCTAGTCTATCGATGGTCGAATAATGACGTGCCGATGCTGTCTGTCACACCGTGAGCAACGAGCGGACCTCCAGGCCAGACAGCCTCGTGCGGCCATCAAGAAAGCCCAGCTCGAGCAGGACCACGATCGCGGCGACCTCTGCGCCGCTCCGGCGGACCAGCCTGGCCGTGGCGGCGGCGGTCCCGCCCGTGGCCAGAACGTCGTCCACGACGAGTACCCGATCGCCAGGACTGAACGCGTCCGTATGCACCTCGATGGTGGCGGTACCGTACTCGAGCTGATAGGACTCGGCGTAGGTCGCGGCGGGAAGCTTGCCCTGCTTGCGGACCGGAACGAAGCCCGCCCTCAGGCTGGTGGCCACGGGCGCGGCGAGGATGAACCCGCGGGCCTCGATCCCGACCACCTTGTCGACCCGGCCGTGCCCGGCCGCCAGCGCGGCCACGACCGCTGCGAACGCGTGGCCGTCGGCGAGCAGCGGGGTGATGTCCTTGAACACGATCCCCGGTTGCGGGTAGTCCGGGATGTCTCGGACTCTCGTGCTGATCAGCTCGGCCAGATCGGATCCAGCCCGGGTCGCGCGGCCGCCAGACACAGTGGCGGCCTACCGGCGCTTCTTCTTGCCCGCAGGCCGACGCCTGGCCGAGCCTGACCGCCTGGGCTGCTGCCGTGGCCCGGGCCTGGCTCCGGGAGCACCCCGCGGGGGCGAGCCGCTGCTGGCCGCGCGCACCGCGGGAACCGGCTCGCCCGGCCCGGCGTCCGCCGGGTCGCCGTCGGCCGCGGCCTCGTGGTAGTCATCGTCCAGCGGCTGGGCTGCGGTGTCCGGGCCGCGCGCGTCAGTGGTGTCCGGGCCGCGCCCGGCCACTCCGGCCTTCCCCGCCCTAGCGGCACGCTGGGCCGCGCGACCGCCGGCTGCGCGCCGCGCCACCCGCGCGGCCAGCTGCTTGTACTGCGGCTCGCGCTCCTTCAGGCCAGCGAGCACCGGCGTGGCGATGCAGATCGACGAGTAGGTGCCGGACAGCATGCCCACGAACAGCACCAGCGCCAGGTCCTGCAGCTCGCCGGTGCCGAGGAAGCTGATCGCGACCACCAGAATCGCCGCGACCGGCAGCAGCGCGATCAGCGAGGTGTTGATCGACCGGACCAGGGTCTGGTTCAGGGCCAGGTTGGCCGCCTGGCTGTAGGTGCTCCGGTCGGTGGCCAGCAGGCCCGCCGTGTTCTCCCGCACCTTGTCGAAGACGACCACGGTGTCATACAGCGAGTAACCGAGGATCGTGAGCAGCCCGATCACCGTGGCCGGGCTCACCTGGAAGCCGGCCAGCGCGTAGACGCCGGTCGTGATCACGATATCGTGCACGAGGGCAACGAACGCGGCGACCGCCATCTTCCAGTCGAACGCGATCGACAGGTAGATCACGATCAGGATCAGGAACGCGATCAGCCCCTCGAGCGCCTTGTGCGAGATCTGCGAGCCCCAGCTCGCCCCGACGAGCTGGATGCTGACGCTGTTGGGGCCGCCGGCCACGTGCAGGTCGCTGGCGATCGCGTCCTGGACCTTGCTCTCCTGAGCGAAGGTCAGCGGGGTGGTCTGCACCTGCCACTTGGACGTGCCGCCGAGCCCGAGTTGCTGGACGATCGGCTGGCTGCCGCCGCCCGCGCCCTTGACCACCGAGGCGATCTGGGCCGGGGACGCGGCGGGGGCGCGGAACTGGAAGAGGTTGCCGCCCTTGAACTCGACGCTGTAGTTCAGCCGGAGGAACGCCAGCGCGGCGATGCTGATCACCAGGATCAGCCCGGAGATCGTGAACCAGAGCTTCCGCCTGCCCACGAACTCGACGGAGACCTCGCCGCGGTACAGGCGACCGCCGATGGCGCCGAGCCGGGACATCACGCCTCCTTCGGGTTGGTCCGGGGCTGGGCGGTGGTGGAGGATCCGCCGGGCACCCGGCCCGCCTGCGCCCCGCTCGCCTGCGCCCCGCTCGCCTGCGGCTTGGCGACCGGGCGCCTGCTGCCGCGCCACGGCGAGCGCGCGCCGAGCCGGGCCGGGTCCAGCCCGGACAGCCGGTGCCCGCCGCCAAAGAACTTGGTCCTGGCCAGCAGCGTGATCATCGGCTTAGTGAACAGGAACACGACGACCACGTCGATGAGCGTGGTCAGGCCGAGGGTGAACGCGAAGTTCTGGACCTCGGAGACGGCGAACTTGTACAGCACCGCGGCGGCGATGAAGGACACG
>DATFVJ010000093.1:0-9611 GCA_035260365.1 Streptosporangiaceae bacterium | reverse complement strand
AGCCTGATCGCCACGCTGGCGCACTTCAGCGGGCCGGACTGGACGGCTGACCTCGCCGCCTTATGGCAGACCGCATACAGCCTGGTCGCGCAAGTGATGACCGACGCGGCCAAGAAGGACGGGGAACGCCAGCCGCCCTGGTGGGACGCCACGGTGATCCACCATGAGCTGAGGTCGTCCGATATCGCGGTGTTCCGCGTGACCACATCCCATCGGCTGATCTACGAGCCTGGCCAGTCTGTGGCGATCGAGTCGGAGGAACGGCCGCGAATCTGGCGATTCTTCTCGATGGCCGGCGCACCACGCGCCAACGGGGTCCTGGAGTTCCACGTCCGGATGATCGCCGGCGGCGCGCTGAGCAGCGCCCTGACGCGGAACATAACAGTCGGGTCGCGGCTCAGACTTGGCCCACCGGTCGGTCAGCTCAAACTCGACACCACCTCGGGCCGTGACGTGCTGCTCATCGCCGGCAGCACAGGGCTCGCACCGCTCAAGGCGCTCGCGGAGCAGATCGCTGAGCTGGCAAGGCCGCCGAGCGTGCACCTCTTTTTCGGCGCGCGGACCCGTGACGGCCTGTACGACCTGCCGGACCTGGAAAGGATGGCCGCACGCCTACCGTGGCTCACGGTCATTCCCGCGGTCTCCGTGGACCGGGCCTACGCTGGCGAACAGGGGGTGCTGTCCGATGTCGTGGCCCGCCGAGGGCCCTGGAACGGCCGCGACGCCTATGTGTGCGGGTCCACGCCAATGGTCACGGCAACGGTCGAGCGGCTCGGCTCGCTCGGCGTCCCGCGCAGCCAGATCCATGTCGAGGACTTCGGTTGGAGCCAGCAATGACCCCCACCTTCAGCAGCGGTGACCGGCTGACTCCCGACCAGGTCGAGTCGATCAGCTTCGAGCACACGCGCCTCGGCCGTCGCGGGCTCGACGAGGAGCAGGTGCGCAGTTTCTGCGCGCATGTGCAGCGGGAGCTGATCCAGCTGCTCAACGAGAAGGCCGCACTCTACGAAGAGGTGCAGCGGCTACGCAGGAGGATAAGGTACCCGCCCGGCGAGAATGGTGGCATCGGAGGCGCTCAGCCCGAGGACGCGCACATACTCGCGGTACGCGTGCTCTCCAAGGCGCAGACGACCGCCGACCGCTATGTGGCGGACGCGCAGCGGTACAGCCGTCAACTCGCCGAGGATGCCAGGCGGCACCGGGATCAGATCCTTGCCGAGGCCAGGTCACACGCGACGCTGGTGCTTGAGGAGGCGGACGTGAGCGCCACCCGGGCCGCCACGGTGGCCGCCGCATCCCCAGCGCCGCTCACCCAGGCCGAGCGCCAGGGCGTTGAGGCCGAGCTGGCCTACCTGCGCACGTTCAGCGAGGTCTACCGCACCCATCTGCGTGCCTACCTCGAGGCACTGCTGCGCAGCGTCGACGAGTGGGAGGGCACGGAGAGATCATCGATCGCCAGCGTGCGCGGCGAACTGCCACGGACGCCGTGACGGCCCGCCGCACATGAACGCCGGGCACCTGCGTTGCCCGGTCAACTCTCATCGGGTACAGGTGCCACCGCAGGGAGGAACACGTCGGAGTGGATGTCCCGTAGCGACATCCCGGCGAGGAAAAGCGCGCGGCGGGCACTGAGTACGGCCGCCCGGCCACCGCAAAGGTAGGCGCGCGTGGCCGTCGGTCCGGTGAACCGGCCAAGCTCGGCCGCCGCCGCGGCAGCCAGGTTCGTGCCACCTGACCCGACGCAGCGCCGGTACCGCACGATCGGGTGGGCCGCGGCCAGTTCGCGCAGCTCACGGTCCAGGTATAGCCCGGAGGGCTGCGCCGCTGCGTGCAGGATCACGATCGGCCCGGCATGCCCGGACGCGAGCGCGTCACGGGCGATCGCGGTGAGCGGTGCGATCCCGGTATCCGACCCGGCGAACAGCAGCGCGCGCCCCGGTTCACCCCGCACGTAAAAGCATTCGCCCGCCGGGCCGCGGACCCCGAGCCGGGCGCCCGGCCGCGCGCGGGTGAGCCATCCGCTCATCGCGCCCTGCGGGCGCACCCTGACGTGCAGTTCCACGCCGTCCCTTGCTGCCTCGGCGGGAAGGTTGGCGACCGAGAAGGCGCGGGCGAGACCGTCAGCGCGGCGCAGCATCACATGCTGCCCTGCCTGGAAGTCCAGCCGCTCGTCCAGCCGGATCCGCACCCGCAGCACGCCAGGCGCGATCGCCGCCGCCGATCGCAGGACGCCAGGGACGACGAAGTGGTCGCCGGCGAGAGCGATGGTGAGATCGGCCGCCGGGCGCGCCTGGCACGCAAGGAAGTAGCCGGCGGAACGCCAGGTGTCCTTCAGCCCTCGCTGTGCCTGCCTGCCTGGAGCGCCGCACAGCGCGCACAGCAGGCACGCGTGACACGCGCCGGACCGGCATGCGGAGGGTATCTCGACGCCGTGACGTACCATGCCATCGAGCACGGACTCCCCCTCGGCAAGCTCGTAGGCGCGGCCGCCGAGGCTGATCCGTACCAACCGAGTCAGCGGCCCAGGACGTCGTCCCGCACGCCTGCGGCGACGGCGCCCGCCGCCGCGACGTCCTCATCCGCCACGCCTAGTTCCCGCAGCGTCGCGGCAAGATACCCGAGCACCTTGTCGACGTGCACGTCGCCGAGGCCCGCGAGTCCGCTGTGCGCGGTCCGCAGGTCGCGCCCGGTGTACTCGTTGGGCCCGCCGAGGGCCAGGGTCAGGAAGGCGGCCTGCTTGGCGACCTGGCGATCCATGTCGATGTCCGCGAAGTAGGGCTCGAGAACCGGGTCCGACAGGACTTTACGGTAGAAAAGCTCCGCCGCCGCATCAATGGCCGGAGCGCCACCGAGACGGTCGTACAGGCTTGCGTCTACTGTCATGCGTTGTTTATACAATGCTGCGGCATATATTGACACACTCTCGTGCACTTTCTTGACGCGCTCTCGTGTCAGTTGTGCTTACTTGGTCAGGAGTCAGCCGCCGTTGACGCCCTTGGCCACGCGCGCGCCAAGGTCCGGGTGGACGCTGCGCCAGTGCTCGATGACCCGGGGCAGCACCTCGGCCGTCACGCCCCCGTTGACGTGATTGACGATGTTGGTGACCAGATGCTCCCGGCCGGTCTGCGTCATCACGGTCTCGTAGAGCGCGTGCGGCTGCACGAAGTCGTCGTCGTCGCGGTGCTTGGCCGAGGCGCTCCGCACGATCTCGCCTGCCACGTGGTACTCCCCGCCCTTCCACAGCTCGGGGGTTCGCGGCCGGGCCGCCGTAGGAGTTCGGCGCGTATACCGGGTCGCCCGGGTTCCGGTAACGCATGGCGCCGTCCTTGTTGTAGGAGTGCACAGGCGCCTTCGGCGCGTTGACGGGAAGCTGCAGGTTAGTTGGTCCCGATCCGGTAGCGGTGCGTGTCCGGGTCAAGGCTGTATTGCCCGGGGGGCTCCACCCCACGGGATCCCCCCGCACCAATCGATGCCGCATCCGCGGCCGCCGTTAGGTATCAGACGTCATAATCCGTTGCGCCGCGGAGTCACCGGTTGATCGGATGGCCGTATGGAGCGCCTTGACGAGCAGTTGCGGTTCATCAAGGAGATCGACCGGCTGAAGACCGTGCTGCGGCAGAGCCCGCTGGTCGACGCGTCGAGGCGGGAGAACTCGGCCGAGCACTCCTGGCACCTGGCCGTGATGGCCGTCACCCTCGGCGAGTACGCGCCGCCGGGAACGGACCTGAACCGCGTGCTCACCATGGTGCTGCTGCACGACATCGTGGAGATCGACGCGGGCGACACGTTCCTGTACGCTACGGACGCGGTGATCGCCGAGGCGGAACGCGCGGAGCGCGCCGCGGCGGACCGGATCTTCGCGCTGCTGCCCGCCGATCAGGCCGCGGCCCTGCGCGCGGTCTGGATGGAGTTCGAGGACCGGCGCACCCCGGCGGCGCGGTTCGCCAGGGCGCTCGACCGGCTGCAGCCCATGCTGGCCAACTACCACACCGGCGGCGGCACGTGGCGCGCGCACGGCGTCACCGCCGACCGGGTGCTCGCCAAGGTACGGCTCATCGAGGAGGGCTCCGCGGCCCTCGGCGGTTACGCGAGGGACCTCGTGGCGGCCTCGGTGGAAAAGGGGTTTCTCGCACCCGCCCCTTTGACCGGGTAGCTACACGACGCGGGTAGCTGGGTAGGGGCATGGTGTGACCCCACCCCTCGCGAGATTCTTCGGCCGCGGTACGCGAACCGTTCGCAGCCGTGGCCGGGCGGGCGCGGCGCGGCTGCGCCCGGCCGAAGCGGCAGAGCGGCTCGAACGCCTGCGCGGCCTCGACGGCGTCGGCCGGACGCTGGCCGGCGCCCTCCGGCGCCGGTTGCCGCCGGGCCCCGCCGCGGACGTGCTGCACGGCGTCCCGTTGGGGCAGCCGGCCCACCCGGGGCTGTCCGGGATGTCGCTCGGCTTCTGGACGTCGGCGGCGCTGCTCGACCTGATCCCACACAGCGAGCGTGCGGCGCGGGCCCTGATCGCCGCCGGGGTCGCAAGCACCGCACCGGCCACGCTCACCGGGCTGGCCGACTGGTCGGTGCTGCACACCGAGCAGCAGCGCGTCGGCATGGCGCACGCGGCGGCGAGCGCCGCCGCCTCCGCGTTCTTCTGCGCCTCACTGGTCGCCAGGTCGGCGGGTCACCCGCGCGGCGGCAAGGCCCTGTCCTTCACCGGTCTCGCGGTCGCCGGGCTCGGCGGGTATCTGGGCGGGCACCTGTCGTTCCGGCTGGCCGCGGGGGCCAACCACGCCGAGTCCGTGGCGCACCTCGCGCCGCTCGGCTGGCACGATCTGTGCCGCCTCGCCGAACTGCCCGACGGCAGGCCGGTCCGGCGCGAACTCGGCTACATCAACCTGCTCGTGCTCCGCGACGGCTCGTCGGTCAGCGCGCTCGCCGACCGGTGTGCCCACCTCGGCGGCCCGCTGCACCAGGGCGAGCTCGTCACGTCAAGCGGTCACCGCTGCGTGCGGTGCCCGTGGCACGGCAGCACGTTCCGGATCAGCGACGGGTCGGTGCGCCGCGGGCCCGCGACCGCACGGCAGCCCGCGTTCGAGACCAGGGTGTCCGACGGTGGGATCGTCCAGGTCCGGCCGCGCAGCTGACCGCGCCCGCGGCGCTCTGCGTGCCCGGTCTGGCGGATCGTCTCCTGCGTCCGGAGGACGTGCCCTAATGTCAACCGCGGACGCGGAATGCCGCCCAGATGACCTTTCCGCCACCGTCCAGGGGGGTCCACCCCCACCGTTCGCTGCACGACTCAACCACGTGCAGCCCACGGCCGCATTCGCGCCAGTGGTCTGGCTCACGCACGACCGGCGCGCCAGCTCCAGGGTCGGATACCATGCACAGCACATGCGCCAGCTGCATGGTGAGGCAGAGCCTGATCGGCCTCGCCCACCGAGTGCGTGCAGCGTGCGGCAAACCGTGGTTAAGTGCGTTCGTCACCAGCTCAGAAATGACCCAGGTCACGTCGTCGCATAGAGCGGAAAGGCCCCACGCGGCCAGCGTCTCGCGGGCGAAGTCGCGTGCGAGCCTAACCGACTCCGGGCGGCCGCGAAGCGAGCACGCCGCCTCTTCCCATATCTTCGCGCGGGCGGGCGGGTGGCCGGATATGCCCGGCGTATGGCCGGATATGCCCCCCGTTTCGGCCGCTAAGAGACCGACCGGCTCGCCGCTGCCCGCCGGGCCGTCCAAAACGGCTTCATGGGCACCCTGGGCTGTCATCACTGCGACCTCCGGACACGTCCTGCGGCGCAGCGGAAACCTCGGTCCACGCGCGCTATCATCGCTTGTAACTCTTGCAGATGCAAGACCCAATGCACGTGCAAACGGGTTGTGCATCGGATTTCCGGGGAGTTCGCAAGCGCCGCTGCGTCCCCGAGGCCGCGCCGCGATCGAGGCGGCGCGGGCTCGGGGACGCAGCGAGCCATGGGGGGAGAGGTGATCGAAGCCCAGCCTGAGGGCGGTCCCACCGTTCTCCGGATCCTGCTCGGGTCCCAGCTGCGCCGCCTTCGGGAGAGCAGGGGCATCACGCGCGACGAAGCCGGGTACACCATCCGGGCGTCCGGCTCAAAAATCAGCCGGCTGGATTCCCGCCGGGAACCTGCGTGCGGCGGCCTGGCTGAAGAGCCGCCACAGCAATTCACAGGGAACCTGCGTGGAGATGGCCAAGCTGCCGGACGGCCAGATCGCGGTGCGTAACTCACGGCACCCGGAAGGCCCCGCACTCATCTACACGCGGGCCGAGATCGAGGCTCTCATCAAGGGCGCACGGGACGGAGACTTCGACCACCTGATCGCGTGACCGCCGGGCCTACTCACCCATGGCCCGCGCCGGGCGGTCTCCCGCGCGGCGCGGCGCCGGGTGCTCCACCAGCGCAAGCACCCGGCTCGCCATGAACCTGGCGGTCCGGACCGCCGTTCCACCCCGGGTCACCTCACTCACCTCGATCATGCCCCGCCGGTTGACCACCTCCACCCGGCGCCCCGCGCGCGTGGCCGTGACCTCGTAGCTCCGGACGGCGTCGCCCGCGTCGATCACGATCTCGACCCAGTCGCCCTTCACGGCAGCGGTTCAGCTGCCAAGGGGGAACCGCTTGAGACTCCCGGGCCCGGTGTCCTCCCCGGCCATTCCCGGCGCCGCCTGCCGACCGGATCCGTCCGCGGACTCGTCGCCAACCGCGCCGGTGAGCGTCCCGAACAGGCCGCCGAGTCCCTCGAGGGCCTTGCCCACCTCGCTCGGCACGATCCACAGCTTGTTGGCGTTGCCCTGCGCGATCTGCGGCAGGGTCTGCAGGTACTGGTAGGCGAGCAACTGCCGGTCCGGGTTGCCCTCGTGAATCGCCTTGAAGACGGTGGTGATCGCCTCCGCCTGCCCGCGCGCGCGGGCCGCCTGCGCCTTCGCGTCGGCGTTCGCGCGGACGACGGCCGCCTCCGCCTCGCCGCTGGCCTTGAGCACGGCGGCCTGCTTCTCGCCCTCGGCGGTCAGGATCGCGGACTGCTTCGAGCCCTCGGCGGTGAGGATCGCGGCCCGCTTGTCGCGTTCCGCGCGCATCTGCTTCTCCATCGAATCCTGGATCGACGTGGGGGGCTCGATCGCCTTCAGCTCCACCCGGCCGACCCTGATCCCCCACTTTCCCGTCGCCTCGTCGAGCTCGCGCCGCAGTTCGTCGTTGATGTGGTCACGCGAGGTGAGCGTGGTCTCCAGGTCGATGCCGCCGACGACGTTACGCAGCGTCGTGACCGTCAGCTGTTCCACCGCGGTGATGAAGTTCGCGATCTCGTAGGTCGCGGCCTTCGCGTCGGTCACCTGGAAATAGATGACCGTGTCGATCGCGACCACCAGGTTGTCCTTGGTGATCACCGGTTGCGGGGGAAAGCTGACCACCTGCTCGCGCAGGTCGATCAGCGGGCGCAGCCGGTCCACGACGGGCACGACGATGTTCAGCCCGGCGTGCAGGGTCCGGTGGTAACGGCCGAACCGCTCCACGATCCCCGCCATGGCCTGCGGCACCACCCGGATCGTCTTGACCACGATGAACCCGGCGAGTGCCACCACGATCAGCGCGACGACGGCGGTCACAATGGCGTTCATGACGCCTCAGCTCCGTTCATGACGGCTTGGCTCAGAGCCTGCTCTGGGAGGTCGCTCGCGTGAACGGCGCCCACATCGTTGATGGTAAATCGAGATGTCGCTGTCAGTCATCGCCGGCGCACAGTAATGTCACCGTTACGGAGACTCCAGCCGCCCGCCCCGGTCGCTCACCCCCGCGCGATCGGTGCGGGCACGCTGGTCAGTACGGGTAGATCGCGCGTGCCGTCCAGCGCGCCTGGCGGTGCTCGATCGTCAGCGGCACGCCGAAGCACTTGGACAAGTTCCGCTCGGTGAACACATCCGTGAGCGGGCCGGCCGCGACGACGCTGCCCCGGCGCAGCAGCATCGCGTGCGTGAACCCGTCGGGCACCTCCTCGACGTGATGGGTGACGAGCACCGACGTCGGCGCGTTCGGATCGCGCGCGAGCATGCCGAGCCGGCGGACCAGATCCTCACGGCCGCCGAGGTCGAGGCCGGCGGCCGGCTCGTCGAGCAGCAGGACCTCGGGGTCCGGCATCAGGGCCCGGGCGATCTGCACGCGCTTTCGCTCCCCCTCCGACAGGGTCCCGAACCTGCGCCTGATCAGGTGCGCGCAGCCGAGCGCGTCGAGCATCTCGACGGCGCGGGTGACGTCGGACGAGTCGTACTCCTCCTGCCACCGGCCGAGGACCGCGTAGGACGCGGTGAGCACCAGGTCGATCACCTTCTCACCGGGCGGCACCTTCTCCGCGACGGCGGCACTCGAAAAACCGATCCTCGGCCGCAGCTCGAAGACGTCCACCTGGCCGAGGCGCTCGCCGAGGATCTCGGCCTCGCCCTCGGTCGGGAACAGCAGGGAGGCCGCGACCTGGAGCAGGGTGGTCTTACCTGCGCCGTTCGGGCCGATCACCACCCAGCGCTCGTCCTCGTGCACCGTCCAGTTGAGGTTACGGAGCAGCATGTTCCCGTCGCGCCTGACACCGACGCCACGAAGGCGGAGCACCTCGTCGGACATGCAGCCCCCTCGCACAGGCGGATCCTGCCAATCACCCTAAGAACCTACCGCGACCTGGCTGCACTATCGCTAACTCCGAGACTCCACCGGTACAACTGGCGCAGGTGCGCCTGCCGCGCACCCGCGCCGGCGAACAGCGCGCGCGCACCAGGATCACCCGGGCCCGCCGGCGCCACCACCTCGACGTGGCCGCGCGCCTTGGCCACGCCGAGCGCGGCCTCGAGGAGGGCGCGGCCGTGGCCGCGGCGCCGGGCAGGCACCTCCACCTCGATCGCCGCGATCAGCAGCATCCGGCCGCCGGCCGGCCTGAGCAGTTCGTGGCCGTACAGCCAGCCGACGGGCATGCCGCCTTCCGTCGCGACCATGAGCAGCGTATAGGGATCGGCGAGGAAGTCCCAGGGGTCGAGTTCGCTGGCCCCGGTGAAGTGGCCGATGATCGCGCCAGCCGACTGCGCATCCGCGATCCCCAGACGGCGCACGCTCATGGGCCAGGCTCCAAGCGTCTGTAGCTCTCAGCGGTTTTCCCTGTATCTGGCCGTCTTATCCCAGTTACCTGAACCGAGCCTGAAGCCCTGTGCGCGCGCACAGATCCCCGGCCACGCCGACGCGCTTCCCGTCTCGCCGCCGAGTGCTGCTAGCTGCCCGCGAGGCCATGGCGGACCGCGTAGAGCGCCGCCTGGGTGCGGTCGGAGACGCCGAGCTTGGCGAGCACGGAGCTCACGTGGGTCTTCACCGTCTTCTCCGAGACCCCGAACTCCCTGGCGATCTCGCGGTTCGACCTCGCGCGCGCGAGCAGCGCGAGGACCTGCCGTTCCCGCCCGGTCAGCGCGCGGGCACCACCCCGGTCCGCCTGCTGCGCGGCCGGGGTGGTGAGCGGGCCGGCGGCCCGCGGGGCGAGCACGACGTTGCCGTCGGCCGCGGCGCGGATGGCGCGCACGAGCGCCTCGGGATCGACGTCCTTGTACAGATAGCCCGCGGCGCCCGCGGCCATGGCGGGCC
>DATFVJ010000092.1:0-4477 GCA_035260365.1 Streptosporangiaceae bacterium | reverse complement strand
CGGGGATTCCCCGCCACCTGGCGGTGGTCCGGGCGGTGTAGCCGCAGCGCTCGCGTTGATCCCGGGGACTGTCAATGCCGGCGGGCTGGTCAGCGAGAGTCGCCGGCGCGGTCGCGTGCCCGCTGCGCGGAAGCAGGCGCCATCATCGGGTGTGGATGTCGTCGGCGGGCACTGCCTGATTGATGTCGGGTCGATCCAGCTGTTGTTGGCGCCACTGGCCGGGCGGGCGTCCGTGGTGACGGCGGAACGCCGCGGCGAAAGCGTAGGGCGAGGCGTAGCCGGTGCGCGCGGCGATCTGCGTCAGCGTCAATTCGCCGGTGCGCAGGTGATCTCGGGCCAGCGTCATGCGCCAGTCGGTCAGGTACTGGATGGGTGCCTGACCGAGTGCCTGCTGAAAGCTTCGCGCGAAGGCTGCCCGTGACAGCCCGCTGATGGCGGCCAGTTCTGGCACCGTCCACGGGCGGGCGGCGTCGGCGTGCATTGCGCTCAATGCCGGGCCGAGCCTCGGGTCGGCCGACGCCCGATACCAGCGAGGCGCATTGGCACTCCGCTGGAAACACGCGCGCAGGGCGAGCACCACAAGGACGTCCAGGAGCCGGTCGAGCACTGTCTGCTGGCCGGGAGCGGAGGCGGCGAGCTCACGGGACAGCAGGGCGATGACGTCGTGCAGGGGGTCGTCGGCGGCTGCGGACAGGGCAAGGACCGGCGGAAGCGCCTCGACCAAACCCCGGCCGACGTCGCCCGAGAACCGGTATGCGCCGCACAGGAACACGCTCGCGCGCCGATCGCCCGAGCGTTCATCGCCGGCGTGGCGTGCCCAGAACTGTTCTAGCGACAGGCAGGTCCCGCCGGGTTCGTGAGCGATGTGGTGGTCGGGGCCGCCGCGGACGAGTGCCACGTCGCCGGGCGCGAGCTCGAGCGGGGCTTGCGGATCGTCGAGCCACAGCCACGCCCGTCCCTGGATAACGGCATGCAGCGTCAGCGGGATGGTGCCGGGCAGCCGCAGGCCCCACGGGGGCTGGGCCACCGACCGGGCGAAGACGCCGCCGGAGGCGCGGGCCCTGGCCAGGTGATCCTGCAGAACGTCCACAACATGAGCGTGTCACGTAATGAATCAAGCGTCAAGAACATTGATTCACTCGGAAGTCGCTCACAGGATTGAGTCATGGCTAATGCACCTTCCCGCACACTGGTGCTCGGCGGCACCGGAAAGACCGGCTCCCGAGTCGCCCGCAAACTGACCAAGCTCGGCCTCAGCGTCCGCACGGCGGCACCCAACGGTGCCGATGTGCGCTTCGACTGGGACGACCCGGCCACCCACCGCCCCGCCCTCGAGGACGTCGACCGCGTCTACCTCCTGGCGCCGGTCCTGAGAACGGACTTCGCCGGCCAGGTGTCGAGCTTCCTGGATCTCGCGGAGGCCGCCGGCGTGCGTCACGTGACCTACCTCAGCGCCTTCGGCCCCGACCAGGTGCCGCCCCAGTGGGTCGCCCACAGGGCCGTCGAGCTCGACCTCATCGGCCGCGGCGCAATCACGCACTCCATCCTGCGTCCCGCATGGTTCATGCAGAATTTCAGCGAGACATTCCTGAAGCCCGTCGACGGCGTGATCACGGTGCCCACCGGTGATGGCGCTGAGGCCTTCGTCGACGCCGAGGACATCGCCGCGGTCGCCGCCGCGACACTCGCGAGCCCCGGCGCCCACGCCGGCGCCCTGTACGCACCGACCGGCCCCCAGGCGCTCACCGTAAGCGACACCGCCGGCGTCATCGCCGGCGTCACCGGCCAACCGGTAAAGCACAACGACATCGACCGCGATGCATGGATCGACGGCAGCGTCGCGGCCGGCGTGCCCGCCGCGTACGGCCAGATGCTCCGCATGCTGACCGAGACCATCGCCTCCGGCCATGGCTCCCGGCCCAACAACGACGTCCAGAACGTCACCGGAATGCCGCCGATCAGCTACGCCGACTTCGCCCGGCGAACCGCACAGGCGTGGGCGTAGAAAGGAGGGCGTGATGAGCGCGATCAACGACCTCGGCGACTTCGCCGTGGACATCCTCTCGCAGGTCGGCTCGGTGCATTACCCGATGTCCACACCGGAGGACCTAGACCAGGCCGTTAAAGAGGTCGAGGCGCTGGACCGGCGGATCGTGGCCAGCCAGGCGGACGTAAGCGACTACGGCGCACTGAAGGCCGCGCTCGATGAGGGCGTCGCTCAGCTCGGCAGGCTTGACATCGTGTCCGCTAACGCCGGGATCAACTCGTTCGGGCGGGCTGCCGAGCTGGACGAGATGACCTGGCAGGACATGATAGACATCAATCTGACCGGAGCGTGGCATACCGCCAAGGCGGCCGTCCCTCACCTGATCGCGGGCGGGCGCGGCGGCTCGATCGCGATCACTCCGGCTTGGGGCTGAAGGCCGTACAGAACACGGCTCACTACACGTCCGCCAAGCACGGCGTCGGGTTGATGCGGACTCTGGCCCTGGAGCTCGCGCCGCGCTCGATCCGGGTCAACACGATCAATCCCGGTACGGTCAACACTCCGATGATCCAGAACGAGATGACCTACCAGCCGTTGCGGCCCGACCTGGAAAATCCGTCTCGGGATGATGCGATGGAGGCGTTCGCTGGCCTTAACGCGCTGTCCATCCCGTGGGTGGAACCGGTGGACATCTCCGATGCTTTGCTGTTCCTCGCCTCGGACGAGGCCAGATACATCACCGGAATCACCCTTCCAGTGGACGTCGGCTGGCTCGAAAATTAGCGTCATCTGCACGGCATCCGGCCGAACGGCCGTGGTGCCCGCCCGCGCTCACATGATCCCGATCCCTCCGAGATCGCGGCAGCGCCGCTGGACTCAAGGAGAAATCTATGTCAACGGCGGAAGACCGGCCTATGACCGCTGATCCGGCCCGGCCCTCGCATCAGCGGCGATCGCGGCGGCCGGAGACGCTATCGTAACGACTGACGGCCATGGCTGGATCACGTCATGAACTGCGCAGCTGAGCTGCTGCTGGGCGTCAGCGCTGAGCAGGCGATCGGGCATTCGCTAGCCCTGATCATCCCGGAGGCCCTCCGCGCTCGTCACGCCGCCTGCTTCCGTGCCGCCATGAGCAGCGGGCGCCTGACGCACGGCGGCCAGCCTGCGCGCGTCGAGGCCACGACGCCTGGCGACGATGTCCTGCCGCTGGCGATAACGCTGGGCCTGCTCGCCGGTCCTGACGGCGCGGCGGCCGGGGGCGGTCGCCGTGCTGCGCCGCGCCGATGCCAGTCTCGTCCCGTTCGGACGGCGTCCGCGGAGGCTCGACAGAGGGCCGATGATCTCATTTGGGAGGGCAACGTCGAGCTCCTCGAGCACGAGCAGCGCGCCGTGGTGCAACCCAACTACGATCGCCTCTCGCGCGCATCCGCCTGGCTCGTCTCGACCGGCTCGGCCACAAGCTTCGAGGTGCGTGGAGTGCGGCAAGAGATTGCGTACTCCACCTCGTTCTACCTCTACTCGTTCACACGA
The DNA here is from genome assembly GCA_035260365.1 of Streptosporangiaceae bacterium. GTDB lineage: Bacteria > Actinomycetota > Actinomycetes > Streptosporangiales > Streptosporangiaceae > DATFVJ01. Next base: position 960 of record DATFVJ010000092.1, on the reverse strand, counting down.
GGAATCCCGCACGCTCTGCGTGCACGAACGTGGCCGAGGATCACCCGCTTCGACGACCGCTGGCGTTGGCTCGTAACAAGCGTCGTTCCACGCTTCCGGAGATTCGACGCCGACACGCACTTGGTCGACGCCAGCCTGCGACACACCTTCGACGAAGCGCGCGACTTCGCGTCGATCCCCTGCGTCCTACCGCGTTCACCCGCAGACGGGCCACGGCGAGCTGCGCAACCGAGGCTATGGCACCGGCCACGGCCCAAAGGGTGAACAGGTCGCCGAGAGACCGGCTGCTACCCCGTGGCCGGACCTAGGCCTCGCCCCGCGGGCGGGTCTTCCTGGCATCGAATCGCCAACTGGCTCCAACCGGCCACGGTGACCTTTCATAACGGGCTGAGAGCGTATGGGAGAGGCGGGTTTGCGGCTCCGGCGAAGCCACTGGGCGCGCGATGGCACCGGACTGCGTCTGTGGACGCTGCCTTCGGACCGTGCCCATGTCTATCCGGACGTGCAGGACCTGGAGCAACCCTGGAGGATGGCGGTGCCCACCCCGCGGGACGCTCCGGGGCCGACGCCCGGGCATGGTGGCCCGGCTGCACTTCGAGACGATGGTGTTCTGGCCGGGCCGGACCTGGAGTTCCGGGCCTTCTGCGCCCGCAGGGGACTGGGATGCCTGGCAGGCCGAGCGATACCAGCGCGGCGAGACCGGCCAGCGGCCGGGCTGCACCGGCAGCCCGTTCCGGCCACGCTGACCGCCCGCGTGCCCGCGTTCAGGAAACTGGACGCCGTGGCGGTGCTCACGGCTCGATTGTTACCGGCACCCCGTGATGAGCGCGGCTCAATGGCACGCGATTACCGTCGTCGGGCCGCGGCGACCCGGGCGCTCGTGGCAGCGCACGGCGATCATTACATGATCGCCGTATCGCGTCGCGCTTCAGCGCACCCTGAGCGTGTCGATCACCAGAT
>DATFVJ010000091.1:0-18955 GCA_035260365.1 Streptosporangiaceae bacterium | reverse complement strand
TCCTGCACACCGGGGCAGGCGCGTACATCTGCGGCGAAGAGACGGCCATGCTCGACTCGCTTGAGGGCTACCGTGGCCAGCCGCGGCTGAAGCCGCCGTTCCCCGCGGTCGCGGGGCTCTACGCCCGGCCAACAGTGATCAACAACGTCGAGTCGATCGCGAGCGTGCCGTCGATCGTGCTGAACGGCGCGGACTGGTTCGCCGGCCTCGGCACCGAGAAGTCCACCGGGTTCGGGATCTACTCCCTGTCCGGCCACGTCACCACGCCCGGCCAGTACGAGGGGCCGCTCGGGCTGACGCTGCGCGAACTGCTCGACCTGGCGGGCGGGGTCCGGGCCGGTCACAAGCTCAAGTTCTGGACGCCCGGGGGGTCGTCGACGCCGCTGCTCACCGACGAGCATCTTGACGTGCCGCTCGACTTCGAGTCGGTCGCCGCGGCCGGGTCCATGCTCGGCACCCGCGCGCTGCAGATCTTCGACGAAACCACGTGCGTCGTGCGCGCGGTGCTCCGCTGGACCGAGTTCTACGAGCACGAATCGTGCGGTAAGTGCACGCCGTGCCGCGAAGGCACGTACTGGATGGTGCGGGTGCTGGCCCGGCTGGAACGCGGCGACGGCACCGAGGACGAACTGGCGAAACTCCTCGACATCTGTGACAACATCGGTGGCCGGGCGTTCTGCGCGCTCGCCGACGGCGCGGTGGCGCCCGTCATGTCGTCCATCCAGTATTTCCGCGACGAGTACATCCAGCACCTGAAGGGCGGCGACTGCCCGTTCGACCCGGCCGCCGCCACCTTCTTCCGGGACCAATCGCCCCCGCTGGCCGGCGCTGGCACCGGAACTGAGCACTGATGACGACGCAGCGAACCCGAACGGTGAAGGACCAATGACACTGCAGGCAAGCGAATCGTCTGCTCCGCTGCCGCGGCCGGGCACGGTCACGGTCACCATCGACGGTTTCGAGATCGCCGTGCCCAAGGGCACGCTGGTGATCAGGGCCGCCGAGCTGCTCGGCATCGCGGTGCCGCGGTTCTGCGACCACCCCCTCCTCGACCCGGTGGGCGCCTGCCGCCAGTGCTTCGTCGAGGTGGAGGGCCAGCGGAAGCCGCTCACCTCGTGCACCACCACCTGCACGGAAGGCATGGTGGTGCGGACGCAGCTGACCTCGCAGGTCGCGGAGAAGGCTCAGCGCGGGGTGATGGAGTTCCTGCTGATCAACCACCCGCTCGACTGCCCGATGTGCGACAAGGGCGGCGAGTGCCCACTGCAGAACCAGGCGATGTCCAACGGGCAGGGTGAGTCACGCTTCACCGACCCGAAGCGCACGTTTCCCAAGCCCATCGCGATTTCCACCCAGGTGCTGCTCGACCGGGAGCGGTGCGTCTCGTGCGCCCGCTGCACCCGGTTCTCCGACCAGATCGCGGGCGATCCCTTCATCGAACTGTTCGAGCGCGGGCCGCAGCAGCAGGTCGCCATCGCCCCCGGGCATCCGTTCCAGTCCTATTTCTCCGGCAACACGGTTCAGATCTGCCCGGTAGGCGCGCTGACGGGCGCCGCCTACCGGTTCCGTGCCCGCCCGTACGACCTGGTCTCCACGCCGGGTGTGTGCGAGCACTGCGCGTCAGGCTGCCGCATCCGCAGCGACCACCGGCGCGGCGAGGTCACCCGGCGGCTGGCCGACGACGACCCACTGGTCAACGAGGAGTGGAACTGCGACAAGGGCCGGTGGGCCTTCACCTACGCCACCCAGCCCGACCGGCTGGCCGGCCCGCTTGTGCGCAACGACGACGGTGTGCTCGTGCCAGCGTCCTGGGCCGAAGCCGTCGCGGTGGCCGCGGCCGGGCTCGCCCGGGCCCGCGGCCGCGCGGGCGTCCTCACCGGCGGACGGCTCACCCTCGAAGACGCGTACGCCTACGCGAAGTTCACCCGTATCGCGCTCGGCAGCAACGACATCGACATGCGCGCCCGGCCGCACTCGGCGGAAGAGGCGCAGTTCATCGCGGCCGAGGTGGCCGGCCGCGGGATCGAGGTCAGCTACCGCGCGCTCGAGAACGCCTCCGTCGTGCTGCTCGCCGGGTTCGAGCCGGAAGAGGAGTCGCCGATCGTCTTCCTGCGACTGCGCAAGGCGGCGGGCAAGAAAGGGCTGCGGACGTTCGCCATCGCGCCGTTCGCCACGCCTGGCCTGCGCAAGATGGCTGGTCAGCTGATCACGGCGCCGCCCGGCGCGGAGGCCGGGGTGCTCGGCAACCTGATCACCGGGTCCGGCCTCGACGAGGTGGGCCGGGCCGCGGCGGCGCTGTTGCGCGGCCGTGGCGCAGGCGCGCAGGGCGGCCGCCCCGCCGCGGGCGACCAGGATGACAGCCGCGCGGGCGGCCAGGCCGCAGCCAGCGGCGCCGTCATCCTGGTGGGGGAGCGGCTCGCGGCGGTCCCGGGTGCGCTGTCCGCCGCCGCCAGGCTCGCGCGCGCCACCGGGGCGCGGCTCGCCTGGATCCCGCGGCGGGCAGGCGAGCGCGGCGCGGTCGAGGCCGGTGCCCTGCCGATGCTGCTGCCGGTCGGCCGCCCAGTGACCGATCCGGCCGCGCGCGCGGAGGTGGCGCGCGCGTGGGCGGTCGCGGCACTGCCCGACACGCCGGGCCGCGACACCGGTGAGATGCTCGCCGCCGCGGCCGCCGGAGAGCTCGACGCGCTGGTGATCGCCGGGGTCGACCCGGATGACCTGCCCGATCCAGGCGCCGCGCTCAGCGCGATCGAGGCCGTGCCGTTCGTGGTCAGCATGGAACTGCGGGCCAGTGCGGTCACCGACCGCGCGGACGTCGTGTTCCCGGTGGCGGCGATGAGCGAGAAGCCGGGCACCTTCGTCAACTGGGAAGGCCGGGGCGGCTCGTTCGGCCGGGTCCTCGGCGTGCCGGATTCGCAGTCGGACCTGCAAGTGCTCAACGTGATCGCCGACGAAATGGACGTGCACCTCGGCCTGCCCGACGCGGCCGCGGCCCGGCGCGAGCTCGCCGGACTCGGCCAGTGGAAGGGCCCGCGGCCGCTCGCGCCGAGCCTGCCCGCGGCCGTCCGCCGCGCGCCCGGGCCGGGCGAGGCCATCCTCGGCACCTGGCATCAGCTGCTCGACGCGGGGCGGATGCAGGACGGCGAGCCGTACCTGGCCGGGACGGCCAGACCGGTGTGCGCCCGGCTGTCGGCGGCGACCGCCGGCGAAGCCGGGGTGGCCGACGGTGACAAGCTCACCATCACCACGGAGCGCGGCGCGATCACCGTGCCCGCTGAGGTGACCGCGATGCCGGACCGCGTCGTCTGGCTGCCGGCCAACTCGCCCGGATGCGCGGTCCGCCGCGAGCTTGACGCCGGCGCGGGCGCCATCGTTACCCTCGGGAGAGGCGAATGAACTGCCTGGCCGTCGCGCCGCACGCGCGCGTGGCGAGCACCGTGGCCGGGTTCGTGGGGGACACGGCGCATACGGCCGCCCGTGTCGCGAGATCCCAGGACCCGACGCTGGCGAGCTTCGGCCACGATCCGTGGTGGCTGATCATACTCAAGGCCGTGGTCATCTTCGTCTTCCTCCTCCTGATGACGCTGTTCGCGATCTGGGCCGAGCGCCGCGTGATCGGGCGCATGCAAAATCGCCTGGGACCCAACCGCGCGGGGCCCGCCGGGCTGCTGCAGTCCATCGCCGACGGGATCAAGCTGGGCCTGAAGGAGGACATCGTCCCGCTCGGCGTCCACCGGCTGGTGTTCATCCTCGCGCCGCTCATCGCGGTCACGCCCGCCTTCATCGCCTTCGCGATCATCCCGTTCGGCCCGGAGGTCTCGATCTTCGGCCAGCAGACGCCGCTGCAGCTGACCGACCTGCCCGTCGCCGTGCTGCTCGTCCTCGCAATGAGCTCGATCGGCGTCTACGGCATCGTCCTGGCGGGCTGGTCGTCGGGGTCGCCCTACCCGCTGCTCGGCGGCCTGCGGTCCTCCGCCCAGGTGATCAGCTACGAGATCGCGATGGGCCTGTCCTGGGTGGCCGTCTTCCTCTACGCCGGATCGCTTTCCACCTCGCAGATCGTCGCCGCGCAGGCGCACGGCAAGCCGTTCCACCTGGGCGGGGTGATCCTGCACGCGCCGTCCTGGTACGCGGTGCTGCTGCCGGTGTCGTTCGGCATCTATCTCGTGACCATGGTCGGCGAGACCAACCGGCTCCCGTTCGACCTGCCGGAGGGCGAGGGCGAGATCGTCGGCGGCTTCCACACCGAGTACTCGTCGCTCAAGTTCGCACTCTTCTACCTCGCCGAGTACATCAACATGACGACCGTGGCCGGGCTGGCGACGACCCTGTTCCTCGGCGGCTGGCGGGCGGTATGGCCGCTCACCGTCTGGTCGGGCGCCAACAGCGGCTGGTGGCCGATGCTGTGGTTCCTGGTCAAGGTGCTCATCCTGCTGTTCGTCTTCGTCTGGCTCCGCGGCTCGCTGCCGCGGGTCCGCTACGACCAGCTGATGAAGCTTGGCTGGAAAGTGCTCATCCCCATCTCGCTGGCCTGGATCCTGGCGATCGCGGCGATCAGGTCCGTGCAGCGCACCAATGGGAGCCCGGTGCCCTATGTGATCGTCGGGGCCGTCTTCGTGATCCTTTTCGCCGCGTGGTGGGTCTGGGACGCCGGCGTGCAGCGACGGCGCGAGGCCGAGGCAGAGCAGGAGGCGGCCGACGAGGCGGCGCTCAGCGCCGACCCGATGGCCACGGGATTTCCCGTGCCGCCCCTCGACCTTCCCCACTACCACGGCGTCGGCGTGCAGCCGTCACCCGGCAGCGGTGTTCCCGGCGGTATCCCAGCCGGCCGGGCGCACGGCAGCGAAGCAGCGAACGGCGCAGCGAAGGAGGTGACCGGTGCTTGATTTCCTGAACCCGGTCAAGGGGTTCGGTGTCACCTTCCACGAGATGTTCAAGAAGGTCGACACGGTCCAGTACCCGGAGGAGCGGCGCCCGGCCGCGCCGCGCTTTCACGGGCGCCATCAGCTCAACCGATGGCCGGACGGGCTGGAGAAGTGCATCGGCTGCGAGCTGTGCGCGTGGGCGTGCCCAGCCGATGCGATCTACGTGGAGGGCGGCGACAACGCCGAGGACGCGCGCTACTCTCCGGGCGAACGCTACGGCCGCGTCTACCAGATCAACTACCTGCGCTGCATCCTGTGCGGGCTGTGCGTCGAAGCCTGCCCGACCCGGGCGCTGACCATGACCGGCGAGTACGAGCTCGCCGATGACAACCGGGAGAGCCTCATCTGGACCAAGGAGCAGCTTGTCGCGCCCCTTGAGCCGGGAATGGAGGCACCACCGCACCCGATGCGCCTCGGCTCGGACGAGAAGGACTACTACAACCTTGGCCGCGCCGGTGTCACCGGGTACTCCCCCGGTGGCACGGACACCGAGGACGCGACGTGAGCACCGCGTCCTATCATCTCGCCGCGGCCGCGTCGACGGCGTCGTCGACGACGGGTCAGGCGGTCACCTTCTGGGTGCTCGCGGTGCTCGCCGTCCTCGCCGCACTCGGGATGATCGTCTCGCGCAAGGCCGTGCACTGCGCGATGCTGCTGGCCGTCGTGATGCTCTCGCTGGCCGTGCTGTACGCGACGCAGGGCGCGCCGTTCCTCGCCTTCGTCCAGGTGATCGTCTACACCGGTGCGGTGCTGATGCTCTTCCTGTTCGTACTGATGCTGGTGGGCGTCAGCGCCTCCGACTCGCTGGTGGAGACGATCAGGGGTCAGCGGCTCGCGGCCGGCCTGGTGGCGATCGCGCTGATCGTCCTGCTGCTCGGCACGGTCGGGCACGCCACGCTCGGCGGCGTCACCGCGGCCGGTGCCTCGTACGGCTCGGCGAACCTCACCGCGATCGCCCGCCTGATCTTCACCAAGTACGTGTACGCGTTCGAAGTCACAAGCGCCCTGCTGATCACGGCGGCTCTGGGCGCCATGGTGCTCGCCCACCGCGAGCGCACCACGCCAAAGCCGACGCAGCGCGAACTCGCCAGGCTCCGGCTGACGAGCGGCCATCCGACGCCGTTGCCGGGTCCGGGCACCTACGCGCGCCATAACGCCGTGGACAGGCCCGCCCTGCTGCCCGACGGCCGGGTGTCGGAACTGTCGGTGAGCCCGGTGATCGCGGGCAGGCGGATCAGGGACGTGACCGAAGGCGCGGTGCTCCCGGCCGGCCGCGGCGCGCCTGAGGTGACCGCCGCGGGCACCACGCAGGCGCGGCCGGCCGCGGAACCCAGAGCCGGATCCGAGAGCGCCGCCCACCACGACCACGCCGCCGGCCCACCGGCGTCCGGTGACGGCGGCGAGACGGAGACGTCATGAGCCCCGCGCATTACATCGCGCTGTCTGCGATCCTGTTCGTCATCGGCGGCGTGGGCGTCCTGATCCGGCGCAACGCCATGGTGATCTTCATGTGCGTCGAGCTCATGCTCAATGCCGCGAATCTGGCGTTCGTCGCGTTCGCCCGGATGCACCACAACCTGGACGGGCAGGTCATCGCGTTCTTCGTGATGGTGGTGGCGGCGGCAGAGGTCGTGGTCGGGCTCGCGATCCTGATGGCAATCTTCCGCACCCGCAGGTCCGCGTCCGTCGACGACGCGAACCTGCTCCGATACTGAGGGGACGAGGCAGTGACGAGTTCACTGGCCGCCGCGCCCGCCGCGCTGACGGTTCTGCCCAGGCTGACGGCGCCGCTGCCCGCGCACGGCGTGCAGTCGTGGGCGTGGCTGCTCCTCGCGTTTCCGGTCGCGGGTGCCGCGGTGGCGGTGCTGGCCGGGCGGCGGGCCGACCGCTGGGCGCATCTGCTCGGCTGCGCCACCGTGCTCGCCGCCTTCTGCTACGGCGTGGTCGCCTTCGCCGCGATGCTCGGCAGTTCGCAGCGCAGCAGGGACCTGAACCTGTACACGTGGATCGCGGTCGGCAGGTTCAACGTCAACATCGGCCTGCTGCTCGATCCGCTGTCGATCTGCTTCGTCCTGCTGATCACCGGGGTCGGCTCGCTGATCCTCATCTACTCGATCGGCTACATGGCCGGCGACCCGGACCGGCGGCGCTTCTTCGGCTACATGAACCTGTTCATCGCCTCGATGCTGCTGCTCGTGCTGGCCGACAACTATCTCGCTCTGTACGTCGGCTGGGAGGGCGTGGGCCTCGCCTCCTACCTGCTCATCGGGTTCTGGCAGTTCCGTCCGGCCGCGGCGACGGCGGCGAAGAAAGCGTTCGTGGCCAACCGGGTGGGTGACGCCGGCCTGACGCTCGCGATCCTGCTGATGTTCGCGACGTTCGGCACGGTCTCGTTCAGCGGTGTATTCGGCGGCGCCGGCGGGGCCAGCCAGGGCGTGGTCACCGCGCTCGGCCTGCTCTTGCTGCTTGGCGCCTGCGGTAAGTCGGCGCAGGTTCCGCTGCAGTCGTGGCTGCTCGACGCCATGGAGGGCCCGACGCCGGTGTCGGCGCTGATCCACGCGGCCACCATGGTGACCGCGGGCGTGTACCTGATCGTCAGGTCCAACCCGATCTTCGACCTGTCGCAGGACGCCCGGCTCGCGGTGACCGTCGTGGGCGCGGTCACGCTGCTGTTCGGCGCGATCATCGGGTCCGCCAAGGACGACATCAAGAAGGCGCTGGCCGGCTCCACGATGAGCCAGATCGGCTACATGTTCCTCGGTGCCGGGCTTGGCCCCGCCGGATACGCCTACGCGATCGCGCTGCTCCTCGCCCACGGTTTCTTCAAGGCCTGTCTGTTCCTCGGCGCCGGGTCGGTCATGCACGGCACGAACGACGACGTGGACATGCGCCACTACGGCGCGCTGGCCCGGCTCATGCGGATCACCTTCGTCACCTTCGGCATCGGATATCTCGCGATCATCGGCGTGCCGCCATTTTCCGGCTTCTTCACCAAGGACGCGGTCATCGAGGCCGCATTCGAGAAGGGCGGCACGTCGGGGCTGCTGCTGGGCGGCTCGGCGCTGCTCGGCGCGGGTATCACCGCCTTCTACATGACGCGGGTGATGTTCATGACATTCGCGGGCGAACGGCGCTGGGAGCCCGGCGTGCACCCGCACGAGTCGCCTCCGGTGATGACCGTGCCGATGATCCTGCTCGCGATCGGCTCGATCGTGGAAGGCGGGTTCCTGATCGTCAACAGCCGTCTCGTGCACTTCCTCGCCCCGGTCGTGCCGCCGCCCGTGCACCCGGACAGGATCGTGTCCCCGTACGGGTACGCCGCGATCGGCATGCTCGTACTCGGGTTCCTCCTCGGGTGGGCGATGTACGGGCGCGGTGCGGTGCCGCGGACGGCCCCAGCAGGTCATTTCCCCACCGTGGCGGCGCGGAAGGACCTCTACGGTGACGCGTTCAACGAATCCGTCCTCATGCGGCCCGGCCAGTGGCTGACCCGGCTGTCGGTGTACTTCGATAACCGCGGCGTCGACGGCCTGGTCAACACGCTGGCCGCCGCCGTGGGCGGCTCATCGGGCCGGCTGCGCCGGATCCAGACGGGCTTTGTCCGTTCGTACGCACTGTCAATCTTCTTCGGTGCGGCACTTTTCGTCGCCGCCATGCTCCTGGTGAGGCTCTAGACCCGATGAGCAACTTTCCGTGGCTGACCGTCATGGGCGCGATACCGCTCGTGGGTGCGCTCGTGATCGCCGCAATCCCGTGGGGTGGAGCCCCCGGGTCAGCGCTGCCCGCGCCGCCGGGAGGCGACTCCGCCGCTCCCGCCGACTCTGCCGCCCACGACTCCCGTGCGCTCCTGGCCAAACAGCTCGCGCTGTTTTTCACGCTCGCGACGCTGGCCATCGCGATCGTGGTCGCATTCCGCTTCAAGCCGGGCGGTGCGCAGTTCCAGTTCACCGAGACCTACCGCTGGATCCCGCAGTTCGGCGTGCACTACGCGGTCGGCGTGGACGGCATCGCGCTCGTCCTCGTGCTGATGTCCGTTGTGCTGATGCCGGTCGTGGTCCTCGCGTCCTGGAACGACGCGGACGCCACCGGCGGCGCCAGGCACAGCGTGCAGACCTACTTCTCGCTGATGCTCGTGCTCGAGACGATGATCATTGGTGTCTTCGTGGCGACCGATGTCTTCCTCTTCTATGTCTTCTTCGAGGCCATGCTGATTCCGATGTACTTCCTGATCGGGAGCTTCGGCGTCGGCCAGCGCCAGTACGCGGCGGTGAAGTTCCTGCTCTACAGCCTGCTCGGCGGCTTGCTGATGCTGGTGGCCGTTATCGCGCTCTACGTCTACTCCGCGCACGGCGGCGCCCGGGGCACGTTCCTGTTCACCGACCTCACCCATCTGGCGTTGAGCGTGCCGGCGCAGAAGTGGCTCTTTCTCGGCTTCTTCGTGGCTTTCGCGATCAAGGCGCCGCTGTGGCCGTTCCACACCTGGCTGCCCGACGCGGCGACGGCGGCGCAGCCGGGCGCGGCGGTGCTGCTCGTCGGGGTGCTCGACAAGGTCGGCACGTTCGGCATGCTGCGCTACTGTCTCGAGCTGTTCCCGGCTGGGGCGCGATACTTCACGCCGCTCGTCATCACGCTGTCGGTGGTCGGCATCCTGTACGGCGCGATCGTCGCGATCGGGCAGACCGATATGAAACGGCTGATCGCCTACACGTCCGTGTCCCACTTCGGCTTCATCGCCCTCGGCATCTTCGTGCTGACCACGCAGGGGCAATCAGGCGCCACCCTCTACATGGTCAATCACGGGTTCGCCACCGGTGCGCTCTTCCTCATCGCGGGCTTCCTGATCAGCCGCAGGGGATCACAGCGGATCGCCGACTACGGGGGCGTGCAGAAGGTGGCGCCGATCCTGGCCGGGCTGTTCCTCGTCGCTGGCCTCGCCACCCTCTCGCTGCCCGGGCTCAACACCTTCGTGAGTGAGTTCCTCGTGCTCGTCGGCACCTTCACGCGTTACAAGGTGCCCGCCGTGCTCGCGACCCTCGGCATGATCCTCGCGGCGATCTACATCCTGTGGATGTACCAGCGGACCATGAATGGCCCGACCCGCGACGAGGTCAGGCAGATGCCCGACCTCAAGGCCCGCGAGCTGTGGGCGGTCGGCCCGTTGATCGCCCTGATCATCGCGCTGGGCGTTTACCCGCAGCCGTTGCTCAAGATCATAAATCCCGCCGTCAGGCAGACCCTGACGCAGGTTCATGCCACCGACCCGCCGCCCGCGGTCAGCACCCCGGCGGCGACCACCGCAGTGAAGGGAGCCAGCCGGTGATCGCGACAGTTGCCGCGGCTGCGCCGATCACGCCGCCGCAGATCGAGTACTTTCAGCTGTCGCCGATGCTGGTTGTCTTCGGCGCCGCCGTGGCCGGGGTGCTCGTGGAGGCGTTCGTGCCACGCCGCATCCGCCGTTCGGGACAATTGGCGCTCACCCTGGCCAGCTTGGCCGCAGCGTTCGTCCTGACCGTGGTCATCGGCACCTCGAGCAGCATCTTCGGCGGGCACAAGCCCGGGCACGTCGCCGCCATGGGCGCCGTCGCCGTGGACGAGCCGACCCTGTTCATCCAGGGCACGATCCTCATCCTCGCCCTGATCAGCGCGCTGCTGGTCGGGGAGAGCGCGCACGACGCGGGAGCGTTCGCGGCGCAGGCGGCCGCCATCCCGGGCAGCCCGGAGGAACGCGAAGGGCTGCTCGCCGGCGCCGTGCACACCGAGGTGTTCCCGTTGATGCTGTTCGCGGTCGGCGGGATGCTGCTGTTTCCCGCGGCGAACGACCTGCTGACCATGTTCGTCGCGCTCGAGGTGCTGTCACTGCCCCTGTACCTGCTCTGCGGGCTCGCGCGGCGGCGCAGGCTCCTGTCGCAGGAGGCGGCCGTCAAGTACTTCCTGCTCGGCGCCTTCTCGTCCGCGTTCTTCCTCTACGGGATCGCCCTGCTGTACGGGTTCGCGGGATCGGTCCGGCTGTCCGACATCGCGGCCGCGACGGGGTCGAGCACCGCCAACACGACCCTCCTCGCCGGCGGGATCGCCCTGCTCGGGCTGGGTCTTTTCTTCAAGATCGGAGCCGTGCCGTTCCACAGCTGGAAGCCGGACGTGTACCAGGGCGCGCCCACGCCGATCACCGCGCTGATGGCGTCCTGCACGGTGGTGGCAGCGTTCGGTGCGGTGCTGCGCGTCTTCTACGTGGCTTTCGGCACGCTGACCTGGGACTGGCGCCCGATCTTGTGGGCCGTGGCGATCCTCACCATGGTGGTCGGCGCGATCATCGCGGTGACCCAGACGGACGTGAAGCGGCTGCTCGCCTACTCCTCGATCGCGCATGTGGGCTTCATCCTCACCGGCGTCATCGCGGCAAGCACGGCGGGCCTGTCGGCCAGCCTGTTCTACCTGGCCGTCTACGGGTTCACCACGATCGGTGCGTTTGCCGTGGTCACGCTCGTGCGCGACACCACGGGCGAGGCGGTTCACCTGTCCAGATGGGCGGGCCTCGGGCGGCGCTCACCCGTGGTGGCGGGCATCTTCGCCTTCTTTCTGCTCGCATTCGCCGGTATTCCGCTGACGAGCGGGTTCATGGGCAAGTTCGTGGTATTTCAGGCCGCGATCGCGGGCGGAGCGACGCCGCTCGTCATCGTCGGCGTGCTGAGCAGCGCGGTCGCCGCGTTCTTCTACGTCCGCGTGATCGTGCTGATGTTCTTCTCCGAGCCGGCGTTCGAGGGCCCCGTGGTCGTGGTGCCGAGCGCGCTGACGGCGAGCGCGGTGGGGGCCGGGGTGCTCGCCACGCTGGTGTTCGGCGTGCTGCCCGGGCCGCTGCTCAGCCTGGCCAATCACGCCGCCGCCCAGTTGTTCGTCCGCTGAGGGCCGGGCTCTCGCCGCACGCCCAGGCCGCGCCCGGACCGCGCTCGGACCGCGCTCAGACCGCGCGCTCAGGCCGGGCCGCGTCGCGCCTGCGCAGGGCCTGGACCGGCCGTGCGCGGGGCACGCGCCGGGCCTCGGGCGGCTCTGCGCAGGACCCGGGGAATGCGCTGTCTTGTGGCAACCTTCAGAATGAAGTGGCAGAGGTAGTGCGGACGGGGGTCCCACCTGTCCGCCCGGCACCTGACCGCACGAACACAGAACCGGGAGCCCGCGTGATCACAGCTTTTCCTGTGGACCTCCGCGACAGCCCGCTCGCTGCCGAGGTCCTGAGCGGGCTTGACCAGGTGGAGGAGGCGCTGCGGGAGGTCGCCGCCGGCGTCGATGATGTACTTGCCGACTCCGCACGGCACCTGGTTGACGCCGGCGGCAAGCGGTTCCGCGCGACCCTCGTGCTGCTCGCCGCGCAGTTCGGCGACGCGAGCGCGCCGAAGGTAGTCCCGGCCGCGGTGGCGATCGAGCTGACGCACCTCGCCACGCTGTACCACGACGACGTGATGGACGAGGCCGTCATGCGCCGCGGCCATCCGTCGGCCAACTCGCGCTGGGGCAACACGGTGGCGATCCTCACCGGCGACTTCCTCTTCGCGTGTGCGTCACGGATCCTGGCCGACCTCGGGCGCGACGCGATCAGGATTCAGGCCGAGACCTTCACCCGGCTGGTCCAGGGCCAGGTCGCCGAGACGGTCGGCCCGCGGCCGGGTCAGGATCCCCTTGACCACTACCTTGGTGTGGTGGCGGACAAGACGGCCTCGCTGATCGCTACCGCCGGGCGGTTCGGCGCCATGTTCGGCGGTGCCTCCGGCCCGGTGGTCCGCCGCGCCGAGGCCGCGTGCGAGGCGATCGGCATGGCGTGGCAGCTGGCCGACGACATCCTGGACGTGGCGAGCGAGTCGATGCAGTCGGGCAAGACGCCAGGCACCGACCTGCGCGAGGGCGTGCGCACGCTGCCCGTGCTGCACGCGCTTCGCTCCGCCAACCCGGCCGGCAGCCGGCTGCGTGAGCTGCTCAGCGAGTGCGATCTGACCGATCCACGGCTGCACGCGGAGGCGCTCGGCCTGCTCCGGGCCCATCCGGCGATGGCCGCCGCGCAGGCGGACCTGTGCCGGTGGGCGGATGCGGCGCGGGAGCAGGTCCTCGCGCTGCCCGATGTTCCCGCGCGGATCGCGTTCGAGTCGCTCTGCGACTACGTGGTGGAGCGGACGGGATGATTCCGGGCCAGATCGTTGCTTGAACCGGTGAGGGAGAGTGAACGATGAGCTTGTTCGGATCTCATAAGACCCGTCTCGTGACGCCTGATGAGGCGCTGCGCGGACGGTCGGAGCCGATGCGCATACCCGCGGGCCACGAGGTGCTCGGGGGCCCGCTCGCACCGCCTTATCCGGAGGGGACGCAGGTCGCCGAGTTCGCGCTCGGCTGTTTCTGGGGTGCGGAGCGTCTGTTCTGGCAGGCGCCGGGCGTGGTGAGCACCGCGGTCGGTTACGAGGGCGGTTACACGCCCAACCCCACATACGAAGAGGTGTGCTCCGGCCGGACCGGTCATGCCGAAACCGTCCGGGTGGTCTTCGACCCGGCGCGGACGAGCTACCTGGAGCTGCTCAAGCTGTTCTGGGAGGCACACGACCCGACGCAGGGGATGCGCCAGGGCAACGACACCGGCACGCAGTACCGTTCGGCGATCTTCTACTCCTCGCCCGAGCAGAAGGCGGCGGCGGAGGAGTCGCGAGAGGCCTTCCAGAAGGTGCTCTCCGCGGCCGGCTACGGCGAGATCACAACCGAGATCGTCCCGGCGGGCGAGTTCTACTTCGCCGAGGGCTACCACCAGCAGTACCTGTCGGACAGCAAGAACCCGTACGGGTACTGCCCCGACCACGGCACCGGCGTCGCCTGCCCGGTAGGCGTGGTCCGCGCCGACGGTTGACGCAGCGGGCAGCGATGGCGCCGTTCAGCGGTGGTGTCGCTGCCGGGCTCGCGACCGTTGTGGCACGAACGACGCCGGGTTGGTGGCCTGCCCCCCGGGACTGAAACGAAAGACCAGCGGCTACGCCGCGTGGCCCCGGGTCAGGCTGCGGGTCAGGCTGCGGCGGGTACCGCGAGCGGGACCGCCGTTCCTTCTGGCGGGTTGCCGTAGTGGGCCCAGATCCGGTTCAGCTCGTACTGGTAGTACAGCGATTCCAGGCGGAAGACGAACGTCAGCAGCAGGCCGACGATCGCGCTGCAGGTGGGTTCGAGGCCGGCCGCCCGCTGCATACTCGCGATCCGCTCGCCGGTCCGGTAGATGGAGACGAACGGCGGGACGATGATGATCCATCCGACCAGCACGGCGAGCAGGGCGACGGTGGGATCGACGTCGATGCGCGAGTCGAAGTCACGTGCTTCACGGTTCACCTTGTAGTACCAGACAAAGAAGTAGATCCCGAGCGTGATCAGTGGCCACACCAGCCACACGAGAAAGATGTTCCTGGTTTTGCCTGCACGGCCTTCCACGGCTGCTCCCCGGCCGGGAAGTGATCGGTGCCCCCTGGTGGCGCAATCGCCCGGCTTCTGCCAATGATGATAACAAGATCGGCAGCGCGAGAGGAGAGCCAGGTTATGGAGCGCTTCGGCGTCGTCACGTTCGACTGCTACGGCACGCTCGTCGACTGGGAGGGCGGGGCCGCGGCCTTTCTCTACGATATGGCGCTGCGCCGCGCGGGCACGAGCGACCCGGCGGCCGCCGTGCTGCCGTCGGCCGCCGGCATGCGGGAGCGCTGGGAGCGGATCCAGTTCGGCCTCGTCGCGGCCGCCTACCGGCCCTACAAGGAGATCCTCGCCGACAGCCTCGCCGCCGTGACCGCCGAGTACGGCTGGCCCGCGACCCAGGCGGACAAGGAGGCATTCGTCCGGTCGATGCGCAGCTGGCAGCCCTTCCCCGATACCCGCCCCGCCCTCGCGGCCGCCCGCGCCCTCGGCGCCCGGCTGGCGATCATCTCGAACACCGACCGCGACATCATCGCGCACACGCTTCGTCACCTGGAGGTGCCGTTCGACGAGGTGATCACCGCGGAGGACTGCCGCGCCTACAAGCCCGATCCCGCCGTTTTCCGCCGCGCGGTCGAGGTGATCGGCGCACCACCGGCGCGGATCCTGCACGTGGCGTTCGGGTTCGAGTACGACAACGCGCCGGCCAGAGCGGCCGGGATGCGTACCGCGTGGGTGAACCGGTCTGCCCGGGCGCGGCCATCAGGCGAGGTACCCGACTTCGAATGGCGCGACCTGTGGCCGCTGCTTGACGTTCTGGGTTAGCTCGACCAGTCAGCCGAACGGCTGCCGCGTGCCGATCCGCTCCCAACCCGAGCCGCCGGCCTGGTCGTAGCCCGCCGCGCAGCATTGACGCGCGGGAGCAGACCCCAGCCACGTGGTGATGTGGTCCCGGGGCGGCTCACGCAGTGAGGGCTCCAGCCACTTCCCACCCGAAACCGCGCCCATACCCGGGACGAACCTGGCGCAGAAATGATGTTTTCGGGTGGGAAGCCAGCGAGACGGCTGGCTCGGGCCGCGGCGATCGTGGGTGCGCCCTCAGTCGAAGGTGCCGCCGCGGCCCGCGCCCGCGCGGAAGCGCTCGACGCCGGACAGCCCGGTTTCTTCGATGGTTTCCACCCCGCGCCTGAACTCGTTCGCCAGCGCCGCAGGCTCGTCGAGCGTGCTCCCTTCGAGCGCGGCGAGCCGGTCGCTGCGCAGGCACGCCTGCGGGAACGCCGAGATGTCCCGCGCGAGCTGCTCGGCCACCGCGCGCACCTGCCCGGCCGGGACGACCCGGTTGACCAGGCCCATCTGCAGTGCCTCGGTGGCCGCGACCGGGCGCCCCGTCAAGATCAGGTCAAGTGCGCGCCCGAGCCCCACGATCCGCGGCAGCCGCACGGTCCCGCCGTCCATCAGCGGCACCCCCCAGCGGCGGCAGAAGACCCCGAGGATGGCGCCCTCCTCGGCGACCCGGAGATCACACCAGAGGGCGAGTTCGAGGCCGCCGGCGACGGCGTGCCCGGCGATCGCCGCGATCACGGGTTTGGACAGCCGCAGGCGCGACGGTCCCATCGGCGCATCGCCGTCAGCTGCCACCCGGTTGCCGGCCGGGCCGCCCATCGCCGTCAGGTCGGCGCCCGCGCAGAACGTCCCGCCCGCGCCGAACAGCACGGCGGCGCTGGCGCTGGGGTCGGCGTCGAAGGCCCGCAGCGCGTCGGTGAGCGCGAGCGCGGTCGGGCCGTCGACCGCGTTCCGCACCTCCGGCCGGTCCAGGATGATCGTGGCGACGGGGCCGGCCTGCTCGGTCCGTACGGCCGCCTTGGCGGCGGTCAGCCGATCTGCCATGTGTCGCCGCTGGCCAGCAGGGCGCCCAGATCACCGATGCTCTGACCGGCCTTGGCGGTGTCGATCTGTTCCGCCATCAGCGCGTCATAGCTCGGGCGCTCCACCTTGCGGTAGACCCCGATCGGGGTGTGCGCGAAGTCTTCGGCGTCCAGCCGCGACAGCGCGAACGCATACGACGGATCGTCGCGCCTGATGTCGTGTACGAGCAGACCGCCCGGACCAGCGCCCGCGGCCTCCTCGGTGCCCTGGGGATCGGGCACGTCGACCACCTCGATGCAGCCCTGGGGGCTGAACCGCAGGCCCTTGCTGCCGCCCACGCCGAACCGCACCGGCTGACCGTGTTCGAGCCGGATCAGCCGGTCGTCGCGCGCCGCGGGATCCTTCAGCGGCGCGAACGCGTCGTCATTGAAGATGGGGCAGTTCTGGTAGATCTCGATGAAGGCCGCACCCTCGTGATCGGCGGCGGCGCGCAGCACTCCGGTGAGGTGCTTGCGGTCGGAGTCGATGCTGCGCGCGACGAACGTGGCGTCCGCGCCGAGCGCGAGCGACACGGGGTTGAACGGCGCGTCCAGGGAGCCGAAGGGCGTCGACTTGGTGATCTTCCCACGCTCCGAGGTGGGGGAGTACTGGCCCTTGGTCAGGCCGTAGATCCGGTTGTTGAACAGCAGGATCTTGATGTTCACGTTGCGCCGGAGTGCGTGGATGAGGTGGTTGCCGCCGATCGACAGGCCGTCGCCGTCGCCGGTGATCACCCAGACCGACAGGTCGGGACGCGACGTGGCCAGCCCGGTGGCGATCGCGGGAGCCCGGCCGTGGATCGAGTGGAAGCCGTAGGTGTCGACGTAGTGCGGGAACCGTGACGAGCACCCGATGCCGGAGACGACCACGACGTTCTCACGCGGCACGTCGAGCTCCGGCATGAAGGCCTGGAAGGCGGCGAGGATCGCGTAGTCACCGCAGCCCGGGCACCAGCGCACCTCCTGGTCGGTCTTGAAATCCCTTGCGGCCAGTTTCTCTTCCGACGGTGGCACCAGCCGGAGCGACGACGGGCGCTGTGGAGCCGCGGCCTCAGCCATGGCTGATCACATCCTGGATGACGTTGGCAAGTTCGGCCGCGCGGAACGGCAACCCGCGGACCCGGTTGTAGGAGATCACATCGGTCAGGTACCTGCCGCGCAAAAGGAGCGCGAGCTGGCCCAGGTTGATCTCGGGTACAAGTACGTTCTGGTAGCGGCTGAGCAGGTCACCAAGGTTGGCCGGGAACGGCGACAGGTGGCGCAGATGAGCCTGGGCGACCTTGCCGCCGGCCATCCGAACCTGGCGGATGGCCGCGCCGATCGAGCCGTAGGTCGAGCCCCAGCCGAGGACGAGCACGCGCGCATCCCCGCCCGGGTCGTCCACCTCGATCGGCGGGATGTCGGTCGCGATCCCGTCGATCTTGGCTTGCCGCAGCCGCACCATCCGGTCGTGGTTGTCCGGGTCGTAGGAGATGGTGCCTGAGCCGTCGGCGCGCTCGATGCCGCCGATCCGGTGTTCGAGGCCCGCGGTTCCTGGGATGGCCCACGGCCTGGCCAGGGTCTGCGGATCGCGCCGGTACGGCTGGAACGGCTCGTCACCTGGTACCGCGAATTCGACGCGCAGATCGGGCAGCCCGGCCACGTCAGGCAGCCGCCATGGCTCGGACCCGTTCGCGAGGTAACCGTCGGAGAGCAGGATCACCGGCGTGCGGTACTTCAGCGCGATCCTCGTCGCCTCGATCGCCGCGTCGAAGCAGTCGGACGGCGTGGCGGGAGCGATGACGGGCAGCGGGCACTCGCCGCTTCGGCCGTAGAGCGCGCCGAGCAGATCGGCCTGCTCGGTCTTGGTCGGCATTCCGGTGGACGGGCCCGCGCGCTGAATGTCGCAGATCACCAGGGGCAGTTCGACGGCGACGGCGAGGCTGATGGTCTCCGCCTTGAGTGACATGCCAGGCCCCGAGGTGGTGGTGACGCCGAGCGCGCCGCCGAACGCGGCGCCGAGGGCCGCGCCGACGCCTGCAATCTCGTCTTCGGCCTGGAACGTCCGCACCCCGAACGGCTTACGCTTCGCGAGTTCATGCAGGATGTCGGACGCGGGCGTGATCGGGTACGAACCGAGGAACAGCGGCAGCCCGGACAGTTGCGACGCGGCGATCAGGCCGTAGGACAGTGCCGTGTTCCCCGTGATGTTGCGGTACGTGCCCGCCGGCAGGGTCGCGGGCTTGATCTCGTACTGCACCGAGAAGGACTCGGTGGTCTCGCCGAAGTTCCAGCCGGCCTGGAACGCGGTGACGTTGGCCTTCATGATCTCGGGCTTGCGCGCGAACTTGGTCTGCAGGAAGTCCAGGGTCCCCTCGGCGGGCCGGTGGTACAGCCAGGACAGGAGGCCGAGCGCGAACATGTTCTTCGCCCGCTCGGCGTCCTTCTTGCTGATCTCGTGCCCTTCGAGTGCCTTGACCGTCATGGAGGTCAGCGGCAGCGCGTGTACCCGGTAGGCCTCGAGCGAGCCATCCTCGAGCGGGCTTGAGTCATAGCCGACCTTGGTCAGGTTCCGCCGGGTGAATTCGTCGGTGTTGACGATCACGTCGGCGCCGCGCGGAAGATCGATAAGATTGGCCTTCAGCGCTGCCGGGTTCATCGCCACGAGCACGTCGGGCGCGTCGCCCGGCGTGAGGATGTCGTGGTCGGCAAAGTGAACCTGGAAGCTGGAGA
>DATFVJ010000090.1:0-7988 GCA_035260365.1 Streptosporangiaceae bacterium | reverse complement strand
GCGCTCGCGGGCGCCCCAGTAAGCGGCGTGATCCGCGGTGGCCGGGCGCCGGTCACGGCAGTTCCCAGGTTGTGAAATCAGCAAGTACCTTGCTGATTTGAGCCTCTGTCGGGTAGGTCCGCGCGCACTGGCGCTGGAGGCCGGGACGCACGCTGTGGGTGTCCACGGCGTGCGCCCCGGCGCCTGGCCCCGCCGCGCCGCTGGTGGCCCCTTCGGCGCGGCGGGGAGCCTGCCTCATCGGTGGCCGGTCAAGGTCCGGAGCACGCGGTCAATCGCGGCGGCGGCCCCAGCCAGGTCGGCGACGGGTGCGATGGGTTGCGACCAGCCCCACCAGAAACTTTCGCCGTCGCTGTAGACGTACTCGGCGAGCTGCTCGGCGCGCCGGTTGGTGATGTGCAGGCACGGGCGCCGGCCCCCGCCCGTGATCAGCGCGACCGCGTACGTCTGGCCGTCGAGTTCGGCGGCGAGCTTCTCCAGCTCGGCCGCGCCCGCCGCGAGGTCCCGTTCATCCGCCATGCCTGGTCGCCACCCCTTGATCATGGCCGCGTGTGCCAGCGCGGCGCCGTACACCAACAGCGACCACCTTGCGCGCCCGGTCGGCTACGGTGGAACTGTGACAAGCGCTGACAGGGCCTAGTCAGCGCAGTCAGCGCGGCAAAATACAGGGGCCGCAAAACATGCGAATGGTGTACGCGCGTATGGGTTTCGCCGAAAGACTGCGCGCGCTCATGGCCGAGCGCGGCGTCAGCGAACGGGCGCTTGCCCGCCAGGTCGTCTGTGACCGGTCGTACATCCATCTTCTGAAACACGGCAAGCGCCAGCCGGGCGCGCGCATGGCGCAGCGCCTCGATGAGGCGCTCGATGCGGGCGGGGAGTTAGCCGTGCTCGGGCCATACAAGGGACCGGCGCGCAGGTCGGTGCTGGCAGGCGGGGTGCTCGCGGGCGGCATGCTGGCGCTGGCCGACACTCTGCTGTTCGGCGGTGTGGCGGATGAGGACCGGGACCGCATCGGCTGGACGGCTCGCCATCCTTCGCAAGTGGACGTGGCCACCGTGGATTCGCTCGCGGGCGTGCTGGCGGCGCAGCGGTGTGCCGAGGATTGCGCTGGCCCGCTCGCGGTGATGACACCCGTCCTCGCCCAGCTTGCTGTGATCGAGGATCTCGTACGGCAGGCCCGCGGCCCCGTGCGCCCCACACTGATCAACGTGGCCCAGCAGTGGGCGCAGTTCGCCGCGTACCTGCACCGCGATACCGGCGACGTCGACGGAGACCGTGCCCGCTTGTCACAAGCGCTCGAATGGGCACAGGAACTAGGCGACCGGACCATGACGGCCACGGTGTTCGTCCAGCGGGGAAACATGGCACTGCTCGCCGGGGAGATCGGCACGGTAATCGGCCTGGCGCAAGCGGCGCAAAGAGACCCCACGGTCGCCGTAGGACAGCGCGCTGACGCTGCCGACCTTGAGGCGCGAGGGTACGCCCACACTCGTGATACCGCTGCGGTCGAAAGAAAGCTCGGCGAGGCTGCGGAAATGGCGGAGCAGCTAACAGGCCGGGCGCTAGGCCGGCATCCGTGGCTTTACTGGATGTCGCCCGACTACTTCGAGTGCGCCCGGGGCGCAACGTTCGGCTTGCTGGCCGCCGATCCCCGCTACCGCGAGCGCGCCGTCCAGTTGCTTGAGGATGGGTACGCGCGGCTGCCTGGGGATCAAAGGTCGTCAGCGTGGGCGGCGCGGAACCTGGCCCATCTGGCGGCCGTCCACACCGTGTCCGGAGACGCTGATCAAGCGGCAACAGTGGCGCTTCAATGCGCGGAGATCGCGCGGGTAACAGCTTCGGCCCGGCTCGCGGCCATGCTCGTCTCTGTGTATGACCGCTTGCGCGACCGCTGGCCCGGCCATCCCCGTGTCGCCGACCTCGGGGAGGCGCTACGCTGACCGGGCGTACACCAATGCGCCGAACGCCCCGCCGGTTCTCGGACCGGCGGGGCGTTCTCATTGGGGCGGGACGATCAGGAGGTCACAGCAGGGCAAGCCATGGCCAGTCCTGCGCGGCGCTGCCATCGCATCGGCGCATCACTGGCGCATCGGCCGCGGTCGCAGTGGCGCACCATCCGCAGGGGGCTGCGGATGGTGCCCGGCTGGCCGACACCGGCCGTCCAGATCCACCGCTGGCTGGTGCGGCCAGTGCATGGGCGTGCGTAGAGCTTGTGTGAGCGGCTGCGGGTGAGGCAGAGGCCGGTCGCGGTCTCGACCCGGTGCCCCGTCCGCGGAGGATCGCGCCAGTAGTCGAGGTTCACGTTGTACAGCGTGCAGGGCACGAGGTAGGCCCGGCCGTCTATGGCGGCGAGGCAGTAGCCAGTGGCGTTGGAGATCAGACCGACCGGCGCCGGTTGAGCCGACGTGACGGGCGCGGCAGTTGCGGCGCCTGTCACGCTGCCACCGACGACGGGCGCGAGAACGCCAGCGATGAGAACGGCGGCGAACAGATTCTTCACGATTCCTCCTGGAAACTCTGGCGGGAATACGGAAACCCGTCTTGGAAACTCCGGCGGGAGTTACGGAAACCCGTCTAACTGCTGTACGTATTCGGTGATTACCGTTGGTATTCGACGGCGCGGAGCGGTGGCTTGCTGCGGCTGGCCACGTCCCGCGCGTACGCCGCGGTCACGGTGACGCCCTGCCGGGCCAGCCATGCCGTGACGGTGCCGGTGTCCTGGGTGCTGAGCGTTTTGATCGCGTGCCGCACTGCGGCGGCCTTCGACGGCATCACGGCGAGGACGGCGGCGTGATCACCTGGCGCGGCTGCGGTACTGGGTGCGGTGGTCTGCGCCGTCGTGGCAGCGTGCGCGGCCACTACCCGTTTGAGCACGCCGAGCCCGACCGCGAGCGCGGACGCGGCGGCGAGCGGCGGCACCGCGGCCGTGACGCGCGACGCGAGGTCGTGCCCGGCGACGTGGCCGACGTTCCCGGCGATGGACACGGCGAGCCCGGCGAGGGTGACGCACCATGCGCCGATGCCGCGTCATGGTGGAGGTAGGTTGTGCTGTGTCGCCTGTGAGCCGTCCCACGGCCCGCAATGGTCAGTCATGGGCAGCAGTGGCCGGTAACGTTCGGCCAGGCCAGGAAGGGTGATGACGGATGGAGCACAGGTCAGGGACGGCCCTGAATCACTCCGTGCATATCTAACGACCAGCCGACCATTGACCCGCGCTCGTTGCCGCCGCCCCGCCGCCCCAGCCGCTCGCGCGCTGTCCTGCTCGGGGCGAGCGCGGCCTGCGTGCTGTTCGCCGGCTGCGGTGCCGGTTCTGTGGTCGGCGGTGCGCGCACTTCGGCGACCCGGCTCGTCCCGCCCAGCCCGCCGCCGGCCGCACGCGCGTACTGCGCGTCGCTCGCCCGCGAGCTTCCGGCACGCCTCGGCGGCCTTGCGCGCCGCGCGGTAATCCCAAGCTCACCGCTGACCGCCGCGTGGGGTAATCCGCCGATCGCGCTGCGGTGCGGGGTGCCGCTCCCGGCGGCGCTCGCCCCCACCGCGGAGCTCACCGTGGTGAACGGCGTCGCGTGGTTCCCGCAGCCAGCAGGCTCCGCGACCCCCTCGCTGTTCACGGCGGTAGGGCGGGAAGCCTACGTGGAACTCGGCGTCCCCGCGCGCTACGCCCCGGCCGGCCCCATCCTGGTGGCGATCAGCAACGCGATCGCCCCGGCGGTGCCAGCCAAGCCCGGCGGCCGGCCCTGACGCGCTCCGGCGGGCGCGCGGCGCTCCAGCGGCGCGCGGCGCTCGAGCGGTGTACGACGCTCCAGCGGCGCGCGGCGCTCTAGCGGTGTACGGCGCCGCGGCCGCGCAAGAGGCGCGCGGCGAGCGGAGCGGTCGCGGGCCCGAGACCGAGCAGGGCAGCCTCGCCCAGGTCAGCCGCGGTGTCCACGTCGCGGCGCAGCCCCGGCAGGTCGTCACGGCTGATCTCGCGGGCACCGGCGTCGATGTGGCGCCGCCGCGACCCAGGGCCGAACCTCGGCCGGAACGGCACCCCCGGCCTGGCCGTGTACAGCGTGGTACCGATGCCGGACGTGTCCGCGACGATCGCCTGTGGCCAGCGGGCCGCGTACCGGAGGGCGAGATCGAGCTCGGCCGGCCTCAGGGCGGGCAGGTCCGCGGAAAGCGCGCCGACACCGGAGCGTGGATCACGGGCCGCCGCCTCACCCGCACCGTAGACCAGCGCCGGGTTCAGCCCGGCGTCTGGTTCGTCACCGACCACGACCGCACCGAGCCGACCAAGTTCTTCCGCCGCGAGTTCGTCGCCGGTCACCACGATGACGTGCCGAACTCGCGGGCAGCCGAGCGCGGCCCGCACCGTATCGGCCGCGACCGCGAGCGCAAGCGCCGGCCTCAGCGGGCCGGCCAGCGCGGCCAGCCGGGACTTGGCCCTGGCCAGCACCTTGACCGGGACGACAAGCGACCAGGTAAGCGGGGCCTCAGCCCTCATGCGATGATCCTGCCTCGACACTGTGCGCGCTGAACCGCGAGACTAGGTCGAAGACTAGGTTACGTGCGGGGAAACTCAGGTCAGGAGGCCGCCGTGAGGCAGGCAGATCCCGGGTACACCTACTCGCGCGCCTGGCGGCTCGTGTCGATCATCATTCTCCGGCCGCTGCTCCGGCTGCTGATGAAGCGCGACTGGGCCGGCCAGGAGAACATCCCAAGGTCCGGCGGGATGATCCTGGCGCCCAACCACATCTCCTACGCTGACGTGCTCGCCACGGCGCTGTTCAGCTACGAAGCCGGCCGTTACCCGGTGTTCCTGGCCAAGGACAGCCTCTTCAAGATCAAGGTGCTTGGCCCGATCGTGCGCAAGCTCGGCCAGCTTCCTGTCCACCGGGGCCAGGCCGATGCCGCGCTCGTGCTCAAGGACGCCGAGCAGGGCATCGCGCAGGGCGCCTGCGTCATCGTCTACGCCGAGGCGACCTGCACCCGGGATCCGGATCTGTGGCCGATGACCGCGAAGACCGGCGTCGCGCGGCTCGCCCTCAGCACCGGTGCTCCCGTGATTCCCCTGGCGCACTGGGGTGCGCAGAACATCCTGCCCTACGGGAGCAAGCGGCCCCGCCTGTTCCCGCGCAAGACCATTCACATGGTGGCAGGCCCGCCGGTCGATCTGTCCGAATTCCGCGGGAAGCCGCTCACCGCGGCGACGCTGCGCGCGGCCACCGAGGCGGTGATGCGTGACATCACCGAGCTGCTCGCCGGGCTGCGCGGCGAGCAGCCGCCCGCTGTCCCCTACGACCCGGTCGCGGAGCGTAGGCGCTTGCGCAGGGAAATGACGGCGGCGGACCCCGCGGGCACGGCGCAGTCAACGGCCGATCCCGCGGGCACGGCGCAGTCAACGGCGGACCCCGCGGGCACGGCGCAGTCAACGGCCGATCCCGCGGGCACAGGCAGCGGAACGGCGGGGCCGGGGTGACGGCAGCCGTCCTCGGCGCGGGCTCATGGGGCACCACGTTCGCCCAGGTGCTATGCGACGCGGGGACCGAGACGGTCATCCTGGGCCGCAGGCCCGAACTCGTCAAGGCGATCACGGAACGCCACGAGAATCCCGACTACATGCCCGGGATCCCGCTGGACTCTCAGCTGCGTGCCACCACCGATCCCGCGACCGCCCTCGACGGCGCGGACATCGTGGTCCTCGCGGTCCCCGCGCAGTCGCTGCGGCGGAACCTGGCCGACTGGGCGCCGCACATCCCGGCCGCCGCTGACGTCGTCAGCCTGATCAAAGGGATCGAGATCGGCAGCTGCAAGCGGATCAGCGAGGTCATCCACGACGTGCTCGGCACGGCGGCCAGCCACACAGCGGTGATCAGCGGGCCCAACCTGGCCAGGGAGATCGCGCAGCGGCAGCACGCGGCGACGGTCGTCGCGTGCGCGGACGAGACGGCCGCGCAGCGCCTGCAGCGCGCCTGCCACACCAGCTACTTCCGCCCCTACACCAACCCGGACGTCATCGGCTGTGAGCTCGGCGGCGCGGTCAAGAATGTGATCGCGATCGCCGTGGGGATCGCGATCGGCATGGGGCTCGGCGACAACACCAGGGCGCTGCTGATCACCCGTGGCCTCGCGGAGATCGCCCGCCTCGGCGCGGCGCTCGGCGCCGACCAGCACACCTTCGCCGGGCTGGCCGGGCTCGGCGATCTCGTCGCCACCTGCAGCTCGCCGCTGTCGCGCAACCGGACGTTCGGCGAGAACCTGGGCCGCGGTATGACGTTGCCCGAGGTGATCGCGATGACGAAACAGACCGCAGAAGGCGTCAAGTCGTCGGGTTCTGTCCTCGAGCTGGCCCGCAGGCACGGCGTCGAGATGCCGATCACCGACGTCGTGGACGCGGTCATGCAGGAGGGCCTGCCGGTGGAAAAGGCGGCGCAACTGCTCGCCAGCCGGTCCGCCAAACCCGAGCGTTACGGGGTCTGACCGCCAATGCAGCGTCACGGGTCCAGACGGCCGATGCGGCGTCGCGGGGTCATGCCGCCGATGAGCAGACGGCTTGATCTGGGACGGCCGGTTAGAGGACTTCCTGCTCAAGCAGGTCATAGAAGCGGATCAAGGGGGTAAGGTCGGGCGACGAGATTCGAGGAGGCGGCATGAACCAGCAGCGGAAGATCAGGGTCGCCGTGGTGTTCGGTGGCCGCAGCGCCGAGCATGCCGTCTCGTGCGTCAGCGCGGGTAACGTGCTCGCGGCGATGGACCAGGCCAAGTACGAGGTGATCCCCATCGGGATCACCAGGGCGGGCGAGTGGGTGCTCGCCACCGGCGACCCGGCCCGCCTCGCCATCACCGGCGGCAAGCTTCCCTCGGTGGAATCGCTGCCGCCGAGCGCGGACGCCCCTGCGGCCGCCTCCCCCGCCGCCTCCGACGCCGCGGCCCGTCCGGACACGCCTGCGGGCCGTCCGGACACGCCCGCGGCCCGGCCGGCATCGAGCCTCATCCTGACCGGGCCCGGGCAGGTTCCGCAGGCCCTGGCCGAGGCCGACGTGGTGCTGCCGCTGCTGCACGGCACCTACGGCGAGGACGGCACCATCCAGGGGCTGCTCGAACTGGCCGGCATCCGCTACGTGGGCGCGGGCGTCTTCGCCAGCGCGGCCGGCATGGACAAGGAGTACATGAAGCTGATCTTCAAGGCCCACGGCCTGCCGCTCGGGCCCTACGTCGTGGTCCGCGACGCAGACTGGGGGCAGGCCGGAGACGACGGCACCGGCATGCCCGGCGCGGTACGCAGGAAGCGGGTTCTCGACGAGATCTCCGAACTGGGCTGGCCGGTGTTCGTCAAGCCCGCGCGGGGCGGGTCGAGCATCGGCATCTCGAAGGCCACAGGCGTCGCGGAACTGCACGACGCGATCGAAGCCGCCCGCGAGCATGACAAGAAGGTGCTGGTGGAAGCGGCCATCCCCGGGCTCGAGATCGAGTGCGGAGTGCTCGAGGGCATTGGCGGCGGGCCGGCCGACACAAGTCTGCCCGGCCAGGTCGTGGTGGCCGGCGGCGCGGCGTTCTACGACTTCGAGGCCAAGTACCTCGACCAGGCCACCAGCATGGTGATCCCGGCCCCGATCCCCGCGGAGCACGCCCGCGAGATACGGCGGCTCGCCGCGGCCGCGTTCGGCGCCATGTCCTGCGAAGGACTCGCGCGGGTGGATTTCTTCTACACGCCCGACGGCCGGATCATCGTCAACGAGATCAATACGATGCCTGGTATCACGCCGGGCTCGGGCTTCCCGCTCATGTGGGCGGCGACCGGCGTGCCGCTCACGCAGCTCGTCGACCGGATGCTGCAGACCACGCTGAGCAAGCCGGCCGGTCTGCGCTGAGCCTCCTGGCTGAGCCTCCTGGCTGGGCGTCCGGCCCCGGTTTCCTGCCTGGGCCGCCCTGGCCGGGCACCTGTCCGGGCACCCTGGCCGGGGGGACTCGTGCCTGGCGGTGTGGCGGCGTGGCCGGGCGGCGCGTCGTCG
>DATFVJ010000089.1:0-6404 GCA_035260365.1 Streptosporangiaceae bacterium | reverse complement strand
TGGCCAGAGCCTCCGAACGGCCCATCCGCTGGTGGGGTGCAGGGCCGGCGATGGCGCGCCACGCGGCAGCCGTTCGGGATCATTGAACCGATACCGCTCAGGCGGACGCGCCCGGGCTCAGGCGGCCCGCGTCACCTGCTTGCTTCCTCGGTCGTCGCTTCCCCGGCGCCGTCGCCCGCGCTTTCGGCGGCCGCGCCGTCGTCCGGCAGCGCCGCGCTGGCCGGGCCGTCGTCGTCCCCGGCGGCGGGGGCGGCCGCGCCCGGCTGCTCGGCCTCGGCCTCGGCCGCGGCGGGCGCGGGCGCGGGCACGGGCGGTTCGATGACGTCCGGGCCGACCTTGCCGCGCGTCCGGTAGAGGTAGATCACGCCCGCGGCGAAGATGACGATCGCCATCCACTGATTGACGCGCAGGCCGGCGATCTGGTGCGCGAAGTCGATCCGCAGCGACTCGATGATGAACCGGCCGACGCCGTAGGCCGCGACGTAGAGCGCGAAGATCCGGTCGCCGGTCAGCAGGAATCTGCGCGCCGCCCAGATCAGCAGCAGCGCGATGCCGACGTCCCACAGCGACTCGTACAGGAACGTCGGCTGGTAGGTGGCGACGTTCTCGAATCCGGCCATCCGGTGCTGAGGTGAGATCTCAAGCGCCCACGGCAGGCTGGAGGGCCGGCCGTAGAGTTCCTGGTTGAACCAGTTTCCCCAGCGGCCGATGGCCTGCGCGAGCGCGATGCCAGGTGCCGCGGCGCCGGCCACCGGCCCCAGGTTGACGCCGGCCCGGCGGCAGGCGATCCACGCGCCCACCGCGCCGAGTGCGATCGCGCCCGGGATGCCGATCCCGCCATCCCAGATCTTGAACATGTTCCACGGGTCCTTGCCCGCGCCGAAGTAAAGCTCGTAATCCGTGATCACGTGGTACAGGCGGGCACCGACCAGGCCGAACGGCACCGCCCAGGTTGCGACGTCCAGGATCAGTCCGCGGCGGCCACCGATCGCCCGGTAACGGCGATCAGCCACCCAGACGGCCACGACCACTCCCGCGATGATGCACAGCGCGTAGGCGCGGACGGGGAGCGGCCCCAGATGCCACACGCCCTGGGACGGGCTCGGGATGAATGCGATCGACATAGCTTCGGACGTTACCGGTTATCGCCCGGCGATGGCGTGTGGTCAGATCGAGCCGCGGGCTTGTTCGCGGCACGGACCCCGCGGGCGAGGTCGGCGGCCAGGCCGGAGACCGCGCTCACGCCCGCCGCGTCCGGCGCGCCGAGCAGGCACTGCACGAACGCCGATCCGACGATCACCCCGTCGGCGAACTGCGCCACGTTCGCGGCCTGCGCGCCGTCCTTGACGCCGAGCCCCACCCCGACCGGCAGCGGCGTATGCGCCCGCACCCGCGCGACAAGCCCGGCCGCCGCGCCGCTCACCGCGGCGCGCGCGCCGGTCAGTCCCATCACCGACGCCGCGTAGACGAACCCGCGGCACGCCGAGACCACCTTCGCCAGCCGCTCGTCGGTCGAGCTCGGCGCGACCACGAAGACCGGATCCAGACCGTGGTCGGCCGCGGCGCCAAGCCAGGGCTCCGCCTCCTCCGGGTTGAGGTCCGGCGTGATCATGCCGGCCCCGCCCGCCGACGCGAGGTCGCGGGCGAAGGCGTGCACGCCGTACCTGTCCACCGGGTTCCAGTAGGTCATGACGAGCACGGGCACCCCGTCCGACGCAAGCGCCGCCACGGTGCGAAGAACGTCGGCCGTGCGCACGCCGCCGACCAGAGCCCGGTGCACGGCCTCCTGGATCACCGGCCCGTCGATCAGCGGATCGGTGTACGGCAGGCCTATCTCGATCATGTCGGCGCCCGCTCGCGCCATCGCGGCGGCGGCGGTGATCGCGCCCTGCACCGAAGGGAACCCGGCGGGCAGGTAGCCGATCAGCGCGGCGCGCCCGTCGGCCGCGGCCTTCTCGAAGACGGCGGAAACAGCGCTCACGGCCGTGCTTCCGCCGCCGCCGCGACCGGAGCGCCGCCGGCGTCCGCACCGGCCTCAGCATCCGCGCCGGCGGTCATGTGCAGCCAGCGCGCGGCGGTGTCGACGTCCTTGTCTCCGCGTCCGGACAGGTTCACAAGCATGGTCGCGTCCGGCCCGAGTTCGCGGCCGACCTCGAGCGCGCCGGCCAGGGCGTGAGCCGGTTCGAGTGCCGGGATGATCCCCTCGGTCCGGCAGAGCAGGAGGAAGGCGTCCATGGCCTGCTGGTCGGTGACCGCGCGGTAGGTGGCGCGGCCGGTGTCACGCAGCCACGAGTGTTCAGGGCCGACGCCCGGGTAGTCCAGGCCCGCGGACAGCGAATGCGTTTCCAGCGTCTGCCCGTCGCCGTCCTGCAGCAGGTAGGTGCGCATGCCGTGGATGATTCCCGCCGACCCGCCGACGAGCGTCGCGGCGTGCCTGCCGGTCTGCACGCCGTCGCCGCCGGCCTCGCAGCCGATCAGCCGGACCCCGGTGTCGGGGATGAACGCGTGGAACGCGCCGATGGCGTTCGAGCCGCCGCCCACGCACGCGACGACCGCGTCGGGCAGGCGCCCGGTCAGTTCGAGCACCTGACGGCGCGCCTCGATCCCGATCACCCGCTGGAAGTCGCGGACCATGACGGGGAACGGATGCGGGCCCATGACGGAGCCGATGCAGTAGTGGGTGTACTCGACCGTCGTCACCCAGTCGCGGAAGGCCTCGTTGATCGCGTCCTTCAGCGTCCTGCTCCCGATCCGCACCGGGACGACCTCCGCGCCGAGCATCTGCATCCTGGCCACGTTGAGCGCCTGCCGCCTGGTGTCCTCCTCCCCCATGTAGACGACGCACTCGAGGCCGAGGAACGCGCACGCGGTGGCGGTCGCGACGCCGTGCTGGCCCGCGCCGGTCTCCGCGATCACCCGGCGCTTGCCCATCCGGCGCGTGAGGAGCGCCTGCCCCAGCACATTGTTGATCTTGTGAGAGCCGGTGTGCGCGAGATCCTCGCGTTTGAGCAGGACGCGGCAGCCGCCCGCGTGGGCGGCAAAACGCGGGGCCTCGGTGAGCGCGGTCGGCCGGCCCGCGTAGGTGCGAAGGAGATGATCAAGCTCGGCCTGGAACCGCGGATCCGCCCGCGCGTCGCGGTAGGCGGCGGCAAGCTCGTCGAGCGCCGGTATCAGCGCCTCCGGCGCGAACCGGCCGCCAAACCGCCCGAAATGCCCGGTCGCGTCCGGCACGCTCGGCCCAGGCCCGGCTGACGCCGAATTATCCCTAACGGCTGCCGCGGTGCGCGCCTCCTCTGGCCGGCTCACCCGCGGTCACCGCGCAGCGCGGGGTGCGACCCCACCGTCACGAGGTCCGCCACGGCGGAGCGCGGGTCCTTGCCGGTGACCAGGCTCTCGCCGACGAGCACCGCGTCGGCTCCGGCGGCGGCGTACGCCAGCAGGTCGTGCGGTCCGCGCACGCCCGATTCCGCGACCTTCACGACCGGGTCGGGGATCAGCGGTGCGAGCCGCGCGAAAATCGTGCGGTCGACCTCCAGCGTGGCCAGGTTCCGCGCGTTGACGCCGATGACCTTCGCGCCCGCGTCCACCGCGCGGGTCGTCTCCTCGGCCGTATGCACCTCGACCAGAGGCAGCAGGCCGATGGATTCCGCCCGCTCGACGAGTGAGACGAGCGCGCTCTGGCCGAGCGCCGCGACGATCAGCAGGGCCATGTCGGCGCCGCACGCACGCGCCTCCCAGAGCTGGTAGGAGCTGACGATGAAGTCCTTGCGCAGCACCGGAACGTCCACGGTGCCGCGTACCGCGGCCAGGTCTTCCAGGCTGCCGTGGAACCTGCTCGCCTCGGTGAGGACGCTGATGACCCGCGCTCCCCCCGCCGCGTAGTCACGGGCGAGCGCCGCCGGATCCGCGATGGCCGCGAGTTCGCCCCTAGCCGGGCTCGCCCGTTTCACCTCGGCGATCACCGCGACATCGTCGCCATTGAGCGCGGAAAGCGCATTCCGCGTCGACGGCGCGTCGCGGGCCATCTCCTTCAGCCGATCCAGACTAGTGCGCCGCTGCCGCTCGGCGAGATCCGAACGCACACTGGCCAGAATCTCGTCCAGAACGTTCACGCCGATACGGGTCCCCTCCGGTCGGTTGCCATGCGCCCCGATGGTATCCGGACAGCCGGCCCGCCGTTACTCCGCCCCCCGCCGGAGCGGGGCGCCACGGGCCCGGCGAGCCGGGTAGCGGCCGGTCACAGGCCTGATGCAGCCGGTCATGACTCCGGGCGGCGGCAGGGTCAGCCGACCGTCCCGGTAGCACTGTTGGAGAACAGGTAGACGACGTAGATGAACCCGACCACGTCGAGCACGGTCGCCACGATGGCCCACGTCCGCGCCTTCCTCGAGGCGCTGCGGGCGCCCTGCTGATCTCCCGCCTGCCATTTCGGCACCACCTGACGCGCGAAGTGAGTGGACACCAGGCCGGCGGGGACGCCGCCGATCAGGCTGAAGAGCACGCCGCCGACGATCGCCGCGATTCCCCACCGCAGGTATGTCGGCGGCGGCGGGCCGTAGGAGCCGGCCGGAGCGCCGTAACCGACGCGCTGGCCAGGCCCGCCCTGCGGCGGTGCGCCCTGCGGCGGTGCGCCCTGCGGCGGTGCGGCCTGCGGCGGTGCGGCCTGGCCCGGACCGCCTTGCGGCGGGACACCGTAGCCACCGGTGTGCGGGCCGGGCTGGGCGGAAGGGCCAGACGGGCCGGGCTGGGCGGAAGGGCCAGGCGGGCCGGCGTCGCCGGGCGCGCTGCTGTCGCTCATGGCCGGGGAGCGTAGCGCTGCCGCGGGCCGGGCGGGTGCGCCGGGTAGGCCGCCGCCGGCGGCCGGGGGATGGCGAGGTTGGGCAGCGGGTCCATGCTGACCCGGGGCAGGGTGACGATTTCCGGGTTGTACTCCACCGGGGCCAGCCACTGCCCGCCGCCCGGCCGTGAGCTGACGAGCAGCATGGCGTAGTCGGGCAGATGCTGCAGGGCCGTAGGCTCGACGGCGTACTCGTAGACCCGCTGGGCGGATTCCGCGTTGCTCCAGTTGGTGCCGGCCGCACGGGAGTAGGCCGCGGTCCACGTCCGGCTCGCCGCGCCCTTGACGGCGCCCGCCCCGGCGAGCCCGGCCAGTCCGCCGCCGGCCAGTCCCTTGAGCCATCCCGCCGCGCCACCCACGTTGATCGTGTCGCTTTCGCCGCGGCTCTCGCCCAGCTCGGTCGTATGGGTCTGCGCGCCGCCGAGGGCGACCGTCACCTCAGAAAGCACGAACCTGTGCTGACGGCCGATGAAGTCGGCCGCGCGCGCCGCCTCCTGGTGGTTCCCCAGCCTCATGAACCCGACCGCGCCGCCGCCGAGCAGGTCCGCCGACGCGTCGCGCAGGTGCCTGAACAGCAGGGTGAGCAGCACGCCGCGGCGCTCGCACGCGTCAGAGAGGCGTTCGGCGTGCCGGCGGGCGATCTCGTCGGCGCCGACGATGACCACGGCGGGCACCCGGGCCGAGGCGTGGGTGACGTGGTAGGTGAGCCACTGGACGACCAGGCCGGCCAGCACGTCGTCGCGCACGTCCGGTGCGCCGGGCTGCAGCGCTATACAGGTCAGGTAGGCGGGCTCCCTGGGTGCCGCCGACGAGCCAAGGCCGGCCAGCGGGTGCACGTACGACTCGATCCGCACCAGGTCAGGATGTACCTGCCGCAGGTACTCGGGGGTGAAGAGCCCGCCGGCCACGCGCGCCCGCTCGCCCGGCGACAGGACCTGCGCGGTGTCCTGCTCGCCCATCAGCACCCGCAGCGCGGCGTCGAGGCGGGCCAGCGAAACCGGGTCCCCGAGCGAGCCGCACACCTCGCCAAGGATCCTGCCGTCGATGGACCGCTGCGCGCGCACCGCGTGCGCGTCGTCCGGGTGCATCGCCTCCACCAGGGCGGCCGCCAGCCCCTGGCCAGGCAGCCCGGCCAGCACGCTGGACCCGGCGAGCTGTGCGGGCAGTAGCTGAACGTCGACGGGCGCCCCGGCGGCGCGCGCGATCAGGGCGAGCTCGCGGCAGACGAGCTCGCGGGAGAAGTCGGCGACGAGCGTGGGACGCTCGGCGAGCAGCGACGTGCCGTGCACGGTCAGAAACGCCTCCCAGCCGTGCAGACCCCCGCCGAACACGTCGATCCTGCGCGTGCCGGAAGGCACGCGGGCGCCGCCCCACTCGTCCAGGCGGTCCACCCGGTCCCTGTCGGCCCGCTCGTGCGCGGTCTTCCGCTCGGCCCACGCCGCGAGCCGCCGCTGATGGCCAGCGACAAGATCGCGCTCGGCCTGCTCGACCGCGCGCGTGGCCGCGCCGCGGCCCGCGGCCATCGAGACGGCGAGCGCGATGCCGGCGAGCGTGACGACCGCCGCGA
>DATFVJ010000088.1:0-10084 GCA_035260365.1 Streptosporangiaceae bacterium | reverse complement strand
CGGCCGCCGGGGTGCTGCCGGCGGGAGTGAACACGAAGTAGCCGACCACGGCAAGCACGATGACCGCGGCCCCCGCCGCGCCGACAGCGGTCCACTGCCGCACGCGCCTGGACCGCATCGCGCGGCGCATCATCTGGCGCTCGTACCGCTCGCGGGCCAGTTTGCGCTGGCGATCCTGCTTACCCACCCGTCCGGTCCTCCTTGTCCTGGTTGTACCGTATGCGCTCGTGATGCAGTCCTGGTTGCCTTATTTACCTCGCCGTCGCGCCTGGGCCGCCAGGCACGCTAAGCGCGGACGCAGCTAGGCGCACGCCGCGCGCGCCCGCACACAGTGTTATCAGTCGGTCCTGCCCGGCTCCGCCATTCCCGCGCTCAGGAACTGGCCGGAACCCCGCAGGGAAACTTCGCGAATCGTACCGGCCGCCGGGCTCATTTCGCGTGATCCGTTATCGGTTCGCAGTACCTCAGCAATGCTGGGTACCCTACGAGCGTGCTCGTCACCGGCTTTCCCGCAGGCTCGTTCGCCGCCAACTGTTACCTGGTAGCGCCCGCGCGCGGCGAGGAATGCATCATCATCGACCCTGGCCAGGACGCCGAGCGGGGCATCGACGACCTGCTGCGTGAGTACCGGCTGAAGCCGGTCGCCGTGCTGCTCACGCACGGTCACAGCGACCACGTCTGGTCGGTCGCGCCCGTCTGCGGCGCCAAGGGCGTGCCCGCCTACATTCACACCAGCGACCGCGCGCTGCTTTCGGATCCCGCACGCGGCTTCCCGCTCGGCCCGGCGCAGCAGTTGTTCGGCGGGCTGACCCTGTCCGAGCCCGATGACGTGCGGGAACTTACGGACGGGCTGACGCTGCGCATCGCCGGGCTCGAGATCACCACCGACCACGCGCCGGGCCACACACCGGGCTCCGTCGTGTTCCGCCTGCCCGGCGAGGCGCCTGGCCCGCGCACCGCCGCCCGGCAAGGCGGCGGTGGACGCGACACCGCAGGCAACAGCGAGGGCAACAGCGAGGGCGGCGAAGAGGCCGGCCTGATGTTCTCCGGTGACCTGCTGTTCGCCGGCTCGATCGGGCGCACCGACCTGCCCGGCGGTGACTACCAGACGATCATGGACAGCCTCCGCCGGGTCTGCCTGCCGCTGCCCGCCGATACGGTGGTGCTGCCAGGGCATGGCCCGGACACGACGATCGGCGCGGAACGCGCGTCCAATCCGTTCCTCGCGCCACTGGTCCGCACCGCGGGCGAAGGCCAGCGCCACGGCGCGGATTCTGCGGCGGGCGCGGCGGACCGGCCGGGCGGCAACGCCGGGGCCAGAGGGCTGTAACCGCGCGGGTGCGGCCCGCGCAGCCGTTCGGGAAAAATGATCCCGTCAGCGGACGACGGCGCGGCCCACCCCCGCCGGCCCACCCCGCCGGCCCACCCCCGCCGGCCCACCCGGCCCGGCCTGGCCACCCGGTGCAGCCAGCACGCGGGCCATCGAGCAGGCTGAGCACGTGAACACGCCGAGAGCTTGAAGAGGAGAGGTAGCCGTGATCCGCACGCACGAGGCGGGAACACTCCGGGCGGAGCACGCGGGGCAGTTGGTGACGCTGGCCGGCTGGGTCGCTCACCGGCGCGACCACGGCGGCGTGGTCTTCATCGACCTGCGCGACGCCTCCGGCGTGGCTCAGGTCGTGCTGCGCGAGGCGGATCCCGACGGCGGCGCCGCAGCGCGCGACCTGCGCGCGGAGTTCTGCGTCAAGGTCACCGGGCGGGTCGGCCTGCGGCCGGCCGGGAACGAGAACCCGGACCTGCCCACCGGCGAGATCGAGGTCGTCGCGGACGCGGTCGAGGTGCTCAGCGACTGCGCGCCGCTGCCGTTCCCCGTCGAGGGCGGCGAGGATCTCGGCGAGGAGATCCGCCTCAGGTACCGCTACCTGGACATGCGCCGGGCCGAGACCGCCCGCGCCCTGCGGACCCGGTCCACGGCCACGTACCTGGCCGGCGAGGTGATGCGCGAGCACGGTTTCGTCCAGGTGGAAACCCCGTACCTGACCAGGTCCACGCCCGAGGGCGCCAGGGACTTCCTCGTGCCCGTCCGGCTGCGTCCGGGTCACTGGTACGCGCTGCCGCAGTCGCCGCAACTGTTCAAGCAACTGCTCATGGTCGGCGGCATCGAGCGCTACTACCAGCTCGCCCGGTGCTTTCGCGACGAGGACCTGCGGGCGGACAGGCAGCCGGAGTTCACCCAGGTCGACATCGAGCTGAGCTTCGTCACCCGCGAGGACGTGATCGCCGTCGCCGAGGATCTGGTCGAGCGGCTGTGGGCGGAGATCACCGGCTACCCGATACCACGGCCGATCGCGCGGATGACCTACGCCGAGGCGATGGACAGGTACGGCTCGGACAAGCCGGACCTGCGGTTCGGCTGCGAGCTGACCGACCTCACCGAGTACTTCGCGCAGACGCCGTTCCGGGTCTTCCAAGCGCCGTACGTGGGCGCGGTCGTGATGCCGGGCGGCGCCTCGCAGACACGGAAGGAACTCGACGGCTGGCAGGAGTGGGCCCGCGCCCGTGGGGCCAGAGGGCTCGCGTACGCGGTGATCGGGGCCGGCGGCGAGCTCAGCGGCCCGGTCGCGAAGAACCTGTCCGAGGCCGAGCGCACGGGCCTGGCGGCGGCGGCCGGCGCCACGACGGGCGACTGCGTGTTCTTCGCCGCGGGGAAGCCGGCCGAGGCCAGGCAGCTACTCGGTGCCGCCCGGCTGGAGATCGGCCGCCGCTGCGGCCTGATCGACGAGGGTGCGTGGGCCTTCACCTGGGTCGTGGACGCCCCGATGTTCGAGGAGGACGGCGAGGGCGGCTGGACCGCGGTCCATCACCCGTTCACCGCGCCGCTGCCCGAGTGGGCGGGCAAGTTCGAATCGGCACCGGAGAGCGCGCTCGCCGACGCCTACGACATCGTCTGCAACGGCAACGAGATCGGCGGCGGCTCGATCCGTATCCACCGTGCGGAGATGCAGCAGCGGGTCTTCGACGTGCTCGGCATGTCGCGGGAGGAGGCCAGGTCCAAGTTCGGGTTCCTGCTCGAGGCGTTCAGGTACGGGCCGCCGCCGCACGGCGGCATCGCGTTCGGCTGGGACCGGGTCGTCGCGCTGCTCGTGGGCCGGCCCACGATCAGGGACGTGATCGCGTTCCCGAAGTCGGCGTCCGGCAGCGATCCGCTGACCGGCGCCCCCACCCCGATCACCCCCGCCCAGCGCCGCGAGGCAGGCGTGGACGTGATTCCGCCGACTTCTCCCTAACGGCTGCGCGCAGCGCGTCGCTTGCGACGGGTCAGCGTCGGCGCGGGTGGAGCGCACCCTCAGCACCCTCCGCACCGTGGGTACCTTCCGCACCTTTTGCATCGTGGGTACCTTGCGCACCGTGGGCGGGGTCGTTGCCTGGTGTGGCGGCAGGTTCCTGGCCGGGCGCGGGGGACGCCGTTGCCTCGGGCGGCTGCGCAGCGGCGGGCAACCTGACGACGGCGCGCAGGCCGGGGGCGGCATCCTCCAGCCACACGGCGCCGCCGTGTGCCCTGATGATGGCCTGCACGATCGCGAGGCCGAGCCCGGCGCCGCTCTCGCCGCCGTCGCCGCGGTCGCGGGCGTCGTCCAGGCGGGTGAACCTGCCGAAGACCCGCTCCACCTCGGCAGGCGGGATGCCAGGGCCGTCATCGGTGACGGCGAGCAGCGCGTCGTGGCCGTCGCGCCACGCATCGACGGTGACGCCGGTAGCCGCGTACCTGACCGCGTTGTCGATCAGGTTGAGCAGTACCCGGGTGATGCCGTCGGGCTCACACTGGGTGGTCACCGGGTCGCGGCGCGACAGCGTGACGGGAACCCGCGCGCCGTCGTAACGCGCGGTGGCCTCGCAGGCGAGCGAGGCGAGGTCGGAGGTCCGGGCCGCGCCGCGTTCACCTGGCCGCTCATCCAGCCGGGCGAGGACGAGCAGATCCTCGGCCAGCCGCGCGAGCCGCAGCGTGTCGGCGAGCACGTCCTGTGCGGTCTCCCGCCAGTCCTGGCTGTCCGGGTGGTCGACGGCCACCTCGAGCTGGGCCCGGATACTGGCCAGCGGGCTGCGCAACTCGTGCGCCGTGTCGGAGACGAACGCCCGCTGGCGATCCTCGGCCGACTCGAGTCTGGCCAGCATGTCGTTGAGCGTCACGGCGAGGCTGTGCACCTCGTCCCTGGTCTGCGGCACGGGCAGGCGCCGCGTGCCGACCGCTCCGCTGATCTCCTGAGCGCCCCTGCGCAACTCGGAGATGGGCCGCAGCGCACCGCCGATCACCAGCCAGTTCACGCCCGCGAGGAACGCGACGAGAAGCGGCGTGCCGATGATCGCGGCGTGCCAGAGCATCCGGATGCTGCCATCCACCTGGGTGAAGGAGACCGCCGCGATCACCACCTGACCGCCGTCTGCGGGGACGGCGACCACCCTGAGCAGGCCGGGCAGCCCGTACGGCCCGCCGTCGAGCCGGACCGCGCGCCCACTGGCCGCCGCGGTGGCCAGTGGGCGCCCGGACAGCAGCGGTACCAGCCGGTCGGCGCCAGGTGAGGCCGCCACGATCCGGCCGTTCGCGCCAAGCACCTGCACGGTGACGGTGCCACCCGCCACCGGGACCGGGTTGGGCAGCCGGCCCGCGTCGGCCAGCGCCGCGACGCCCTTGGCCCCTTGCCGGGCGGTGCCGTCAAGCCCGGTGACAAGCGAGTCCGCGAGCGCGCGGGTGCCGATCGCCGCGCCGCCCGCCAGGGCGAGGGCAAGCCCCGCGGTGGCCGTTATGGTCAATCGGGCGCGCAGGCCGCGCCGCCGCCACCAGCCGGACAGCCGCGGCCGCCCGGCCGCCCGGCCCGCCCGCATCACAGCTCAGCCGCCATCGCTGGCCAGCCGGTATCCGACGCCGCGTACCGTCTGCAGGCCGCGCCGCCCGAACGGCGTGTCGATCTTGCGGCGCAGGTATCCCACGTACACCTCCACCGCGTTGGGGTCGGTCGTGTCCGCCGCGTCCCAGACGTGCTCGAGAATCTCGGTCTTGGACACCACGTCGCCGCTGCGGCGCATCAGGTACTCCAGCAGCGAGAACTCACGCGGCGTGAGTTCCACCTGGCGGTCGCCGCGGCGTACCTCGCGCCGGCCGGGGTCGAGGACCAGATCACCCGCGCGCAGCTCGGCCGGCCTCCGCCTGGCCCCACGGCGAAGGAGGGCCCGCAGGCGTGCGGCGAGGACGACGTAGGAGAACGGCTTGGTGAGGTAGTCGTCCGCGCCGAGATCCAGGCCGTCCGCCTGGTCGTACTCGCCGTCCTTCGCGGACAGGATGAGGATCGGCACCCAGTTCTCCTCCGCGCGCAGCCGCTCGCACACCCGGTACCCGGACAGCCCGGGCAGCATCACGTCGAGCACCACTGCGTCGTACCCGCCCTCCCTGGCCAAATGGAGGCCGTCGTGGCCGTCGTGGGCGAGGTCCACGGCGAAGCCCTCGGCCTGCAGGCCGCGCCGAACCGCGGCGGCGAGCCGCCGTTCGTCTTCGACCACGAGCACCCGCATATGCTGGCCTCCCGATGTCAATACTCGCGCACACATGGCCCGGTTCCAGTTTCGCGCGGATTCGCGCTCGGTATCACCGCGGCGTCTCTCAGCATCCGCACAGCACGGCTGCGGCACAGTGGTACATAACGAGCCAACCAGCGCGCAAATGCAGAAACCGCGGCGCGCCGGCGCTTTGCCGCACGTGCGGCGTCAGCCGATTCTCGGAGAGGTGACATGTCACCGTCGACACAGCTCTCACGCCGCCTCAGGTGGGCGGTCCCGGCCGGTGCCGTCGCCGTGGTTGGGGGGATCCTCGCCGCGTCCCTGGTCTCGGCCGCGCAGGCGATCCCCGCGCTGCCCAGCCGCACGCCCGCGCAGTTGCTCGCCGCCGTGGCCGGCCGGACGGGACCGCCGCCCGCCATGACGGGCACGGTCGTCGAGACCGCCGCGCTCGGGCTGCCCGACCTGCCCAACGTCGGCGACTCCACGTCGCTGCGGTCGCTGGTCACCGGTTCGCACACGATCCGGGTCTGGTACGCCGATCCGCAGCACCTCCGGCTGGCGATACCCGGCCAGCTGAGTGAGACCGACCTGATCCGTTCCGGCCAGGACGTCTGGCTGTGGTCGAGCGTGCAGAACAAGGTCACGCATCTGAAGCTGGCCGCCGACAGCGGCAGCGCGCGCGCCGCCACTGGCGCCGCACCGGCGCGGGAGCCGGTCACGCCGCAGCAGGCAGCGCAACAGGTGCTGGCCGCGGTGGGCCCCACGACCGCGGTCAGCGTCGCGAGCAACGTGAGCGTGGCGGGCGAGGCGTCGTATGAGCTCGTCCTGGCACCGAAGGACGCACGATCGCTGATCGGGCAGGTGCGCATCGCGATCGATGCCGCGCACAACGTGCCGCTGCGGGTTCAGGTGATACCGCGCGGTTCGGCCAGCGCGGCATTCCAGACCGGGTTCACGTCGATAGCGTTCACCCGCCCCGCGCCCGCCAACTTCGCGTTCACCCCGCCGCCCGGTGCCAGCGTGGTGCAGGGTGGCCAGTCGGCCCTCCCGGCCTGGGCCTCCGTTTTCGGGCTCACGCCGCCGCCCGGTGCCATGGTGTTCCGCGGGAGCCTGCCGGCCGGTGCCAGGGTGGCGCGGTGCCTGCCGGCCGGTCAGGCCGGCGGGCCCGCCCGCAAGGAGGCCATCCACCGGATGCTGGCTGGCGGGGTGGCCGTCGCCAAGGTGCCCGGTGCCGCGGTGGTATGCCTGCCGGCCGGTCAGGTCCCTGCGGCCGCCCGCAGGGTCGCCGTTGCCAATGGAGCCACGGTAGCCGGGTCAGCCGTTGCGGGGGCGGCCGCCGCCAAGGCAGCCGCAACGGGCGCTGACACCACCGTCACCGGGCAGGGCTGGCTGACCGTCGCCGTGCTGCACACACCCGTTGGCGGTCTTGCGGGCGGCAATCCAGCCGTGGGCCCCGATCTGTTCGCGCTGTCCCGGGCCGCAACCCCGGTGAGTGGCGCATGGGGGAGCGGCAGGCTGCTGCGGACCAAGCTCGTATCGGTCCTGCTGACCAGCGACGGGCGAATGCTGATCGGTGCGGTGACGCCGAGCGTCCTCTACAGCGCGGCGGCGCAGACCAGCGGGCACGCGGGCCAGGCCGGCAAATGACAAGCGCCGGCACGCTCGGCGGGGTGAGCACGGCCGGCGAGCCCGGGGTGGCGGGTGAGACCACCGATGCGAGCGCCGCCGCCCCTGTGATCACCACGACCGGCTTGTCCA
This sequence comes from Streptosporangiaceae bacterium, assembly GCA_035260365.1. GTDB lineage: Bacteria > Actinomycetota > Actinomycetes > Streptosporangiales > Streptosporangiaceae > DATFVJ01. Next base: position 2,776 of record DATFVJ010000088.1, on the reverse strand, counting down.
AACGCTTCCGCAGCGGCCAGCTCGCGGTCGACAGCATCGACTTGAGCGTGCCGCGCGGCAGCGTCTACGGCTTCCTCGGCCCCAACGGCTCGGGCAAGACCACCACGATGAGGATGCTGCTCGGCCTGGTCTTCCCGACGAGCGGCCACCAGGAGATGCTCGGCGCCCCGATGCCGGCGGGGGCGGCGAGCGTGCTGCCCAGGGTCGGCTCCCTCGTGGAAGGGCCGGCGTTCTATCCGTTCCTGAGCGGCTGGGCCAACCTCGCGCGCTGCGACGCCGCGGACCGGACCGCGGACCCCTCGACGGCCGCGGCCCGGATCAACGAGGCGCTCGAGCGGGTCGGGCTGCTCGCCGCGGCGAAAAAGCGCTATCGCCTGTACTCGCTCGGCATGAAGCAGCGGCTGGCGATCGCGGCGGCCCTGCTGCGGCCGCGCGAGCTGATTCTTCTCGACGAGCCGACCAACGGCCTTGACCCACAGGGGACACGTGAGGTCCGCGGCCTGATCAGGGAGATCGCCGCGGACGGGATCACGGTGTTCGTCTCGTCCCACCTGCTGGCCGAGGTCGACCAGATTTGTTCGCACGTCGGCGTGATGCGGACCGGGCGCCTGGTGTTCCAGGGCACGCTGGGTGAGTTGCGGGATCACGGGCCGGACGCGGCGCGGCGTGTCCAGGTCGAGACGGCCGACGCGGACCGGGCGGCTGAGCTGCTCGGCAAGCTTGGGCTGACCGACGTACGGGTGGCCGGCCGCGAGGTCACCGCACAGCTCGGGGGCGAGACACCCGAGCGGATCTGCGCCGAGCTCGTCCACGCGGGCATTGCGGTGTCCGGGCTGAGTTCGCCGAGGCCGAGCCTGGAGGATCTGTTCGTCGAACTGACCGGGGAGGGCTTCAATGTCAGCGGCTGACATGATCGTCGGCGGCGCCGCTGGCGTAGGCACCGCTGAGCCGCCCGCCAGCCTGTCTCCAGCGGGCAGCGCCCCGGCGGCGGGCCGGGCGTGGCTGCGTTTCACCCGTTCCGAACTTGGGCTCGTGTTCCGGCGGCGGCGCAACCTTGCGCTGCTTGCCGTGGTCGCCGCGGTGCCGGTGCTCATCGGCGTGGCGCTGCGGCTCGCCGGGCACCCGCGCGGCGGGGGCGGCGGTGGCGGGGGCGCCGCGTTTTTCTCGCAGGTAACGGGCAATGGGCTGTTCCTCAGCTTCGCCGCGCTCACCGTCATGCTCACGCTGGTCCTGCCGCTCGTCATCGCCGTGGTCTCCGGTGACTCCATCGCCGGCGAGGCCGGTTACGGCACGCTGCGGTACCTGCTCGCGGTGCCTGCGGGCCGCACCAGGCTGCTGCTCACCAAGTACCTCATCACGATGGTGTTCGCGCTCTGCGCGACCGCGGTGGTGACCGTGGTCGCAGTGATCACCGGCCTGGCTCTGTTCCCGGTCGGCCCGATGACCCTGCTGTCAGGGACCACGGTCTCGCTCGCGGATGGCCTGCTCCGGCTCGCGTTCGTGACCCTGTACGTCGCCGCCGCGATGGCCGCGCTTGGCGCGATCGGGCTGGCCCTCTCCACGCTGACCGAGCACGCGATCGGCGCGATCGCCGCGACCGCGATCATCGCGGTGGCCAGCGAAGTGATCGACAACGTGCCGCAGTTCGGTGCCGTCCACTCCTATCTGCCCACGCATTGGTGGACATCCTTCGACAGTCTCCTGCGGGCGCCCATCGCCACCAGCGACCTGCTGCACGGCCTGCTGTCCTTCGGCGTGTACGCGGTCATCTTCCTCGGGCTGGCGTGGGCCAGATTCACCAGCGGCGACGTGACCTGCTAGCCGCGGGGCCACCCGCCTCGCGGCGGGCAAGGATCTGTCCGGTGTCCCCGGTGGGCCGGGATACTGTCGAGTGGTGGCCAGAGCGCAGACCGGGCAGCCCAATAGCCTGTTCGACGCGGCTGCGGACGAGGCCGCCGCGGCGCAGGCGCCACTCGCGGTGCGGATGCGGCCGCGCGTCCTCGACGAGGTCATCGGGCAACGGCGCCTGATCGGCGACGGCACGCCGCTGCGCAAGCTCGTCGACAGCGACACCCCGATGTCGCTGCTGCTTTGGGGACCACCGGGCACGGGCAAGACCACGCTGGCCTACGTGGTGAGCAGGGCGACCCGGCGCCGCTTCGTCGAGCTGTCCGCGGTCAACGCCGGGGTGAAGGACGTGCGCGCGGTGATCGACGCCGCCCGGCGTGATCTCGGCATGACGGGCACGCAGACCCTGCTGTTCATCGACGAAGTGCACAGGTTCAACAAGGCGCAACAGGACGCCCTGCTCCCCGCGGTGGAGAACCGCTGGGTATCGTTCATCGGCGCGACCACGGAGAATCCGTTCTTCTCCGTGATCGGCCCGCTGCTTTCCCGGTCGCTGCTGCTCACCCTCGAACCCCTCGCCGACGATGACATCGCCGCCGTGATTGACCGGGCGCTGCGCGACGAGCGGGGGCTCGCGGGACAGGTGACCCTGGAGCCCGCGGCGGCCGGCCATCTGGTCCGGCTCGCGGGCGGCGACGCACGGCGCGCACTGACCTACCTGGAGGCGGCGGCTCTCGGGGCAGGCGGGGGCGCCATCGACGCCGAAACCCTCGAACGCGCGGTCGACCGTGCGGCGGTCAGGTACGACCGCGCGGGCGACCAGCACTACGACGTGATCAGCGCGTTCATCAAGAGCATCAGGGGCAGTGACGTGGACGCCGCACTGCACTATCTGGCCAGGATGATCGAGGCGGGGGAGGACCCGAGG